>JAQVNT010000009.1 GCA_028702975.1 Candidatus Delongbacteria bacterium | reverse complement strand
AGCCGGGGGTATCAGCGTTTTCGTCAGTCAGGGTGCGGTAATGAAATATCTCGGTGCGAACGCGAAACGAGTCATGGCTTATTCTGTCGCCGCGGTCTCGGGAACTATCCTCGCGGTCTGCTCATGCACAATCCTGCCGCTTTTTTCGGGAATCTATAAGCGCGGCGCCGGTCTCGGTCCGGCATCGGCATTTTATATTCCGGCCCCGCGATCAATGTGCTCGCCATTATCCTGACTGCAAGGGTTCTCGGTATGGAGCTGGGGATAGCAAGGGCGGTCGGCGCGATCCTTTTCAGCGTCCTGGTAGGGCTCATAATGGCTTTTGTTTTCAGGCATGAAGAGAAGGAAAAGTCGAAAAAACAGATGATAATGCCCGATGAAGTAGCTGTAAGACCTTTGTGGCAGAATATTGTTTATTTTGGTCTGATGGTGCTAATCCTTGTTTTTGCGAACTGGGCAAAACCGGCTATTGAAAACGGGTTGTGGGCATTTATCTTTAATGCTAAATGGATAATTACGACCGTATTGAGTATTGCTCTCGGCTGGAGTCTTATTAAATTCTTCGGAATGAAAATCTCTCAGCTGTTTATTATTACGGCAGGTACAGTTATTCTTTATTTCGTTTCAGGCGGAAATACAATGATCTCTTTCGCAGGCGGAGTCATAGGCCTGTCATATTTTACAAGCACTGCTGAAGGCGAACTCAAGGACTGGTTCGATTCAACATGGGGATTTACAAAACAGATATTGCCTTTAATGTTCTTCGGGATACTTATCGCGGGATCGTTCCTCGGCCGTCCCGGGCATGAAGGCTTTATTCCTTCGGAATGGATAGAAACGCTTGTAGGCGGAAACTCGATCTGGTCGAATTTATTCGCTGCCGTTTCCGGTGCTCTGATGTATTTTGCCACCCTGACAGAAGTACCTATACTTCAGGGACTTATCGGAAGCGGAATGGGTAAAGGACCGGCTCTATCCCTTTTACTGGCAGGTCCAGCTTTATCACTGCCGAATATGCTAGTGATCAACAGTGTTATGGGATTAAAGAAAACTTCAGTATTCGTAGGTTCGGTTGTTATACTTTCAACTATAGCCGGATACTTTTTTGGAATATTCTTTTAAAAATAAAAAAAAGAGGTAAAATGATGGAAATCAAAATTCTGGGTACAGGCTGCCCCAAATGTATTAATCTTGAAAAAGCCGCAAGAACAGCCGCCGAGTCATTCGACTTCGAGATCAATATCGGCAAAGTTACTGCGATCGACGAGATCATGGACTATGGAGTAATGATAACTCCGGCTCTCGTAATAGACGAAAAAGTCGTCAGCGCAGGCAAAGTTCATTCAGTCGAGCAGATCAAGGAAATAATCGTAAAAAACAAAGCTTAATGGGAGGATGTTATGGCAGGTTGCGGATGCGGTTGCGGGGGAAACGAGGAAACAAGATTTGTTTATTCCTGCTCAGGCGGAGCTGATCTCGGAGAGATAGCGGATAAAGTTACAAGAAAACTCAGTAAGGACGGATGTCTGACTACTGTCTGCCTTGCCGGGCTTGGAGCGGATCTGTCGGGATTCGTTGAATCGGCGAAATCAGCTGATCTGAATGTAACTATTGACGGCTGCGGAGTTCTATGTGCGAAAAAGACCCTTGAGAGACACGGTGTAAAACCTTTGTCTTTTTCGATGACAGAGCTGGGATTAGCAAAAGGTAAAACTCCTGCGAGTGATGAGATAGTGAATGAGATATTCAAAATGATAAAAGAGAAAGTGGAAAATCGAAATGCCTGCTAAAGATATAAAAGAGCAGGGAAAAACTCTTATTTATTCCTGCGCATGCTCGACTAATCTCGGCCTTCTTGCTCAGGGTGTAGCCAACGAATTCAGAGATGCCGGTATGGCCGAGATTATACCACTGCCTGATCCTTTCGGTGACGATACTGAATTCAAGAAGAACGCGGCAACATCAAAGCTGAATATCGCTCTTGACGGCTGTCATGTCGGATGCGCAGCAAAGGCGCTGAAATGTAGAAAGATCAAACATGTTTCTGTTTGCCTGACAGACTACGGCTGCGAAAAGAACAAAACCGCTCTAGATAAAGAGAACTTAAAATTGTTATTCCATGAAATTAAACAAAAAATAGGAGAGCACTGTGCTTAAAATCTATAATTTAACGATCATAGCGATTTTTCTTTTCGCTTTTACAGCTTGCGCCGAAAACCCAAAAACTCAGGATCAGCCTAAAGATGAACAAATAAAAGCTGAAACGCCTGTTAAAGTTTTAGAAAGAACAGAAAAACAGGAAGAAAAACCGAAAGTTACTTTCATTGAGCTGGGATCGGTCAACTGTGTTCCGTGTAAAATGATGCAGCCTGTCATGAAGGAGATAGAAAAAGAGTACCCGACTCAGGTAAAAGTCGTATTTCATGATGTCTGGACTCAAAAGGGAAAAATCGACGGTTCTAAGTACAAAGTAAGAGTGATCCCGACACAAGTATTTCTCGACAGCCTAGGCAAGGAGTATTTCAGGCATGAAGGGTTTTTCCCGAAAGACGAACTGATAAAAATTCTTAAACAGGGCGGAGTGAAGTAATGGACGCAATATTTTTGTATCTGTATGAGATCATGCAGGGGAGTGCCTTAATTGCGATATTCGGTGCTTTTCTATGGGGTCTCGCGAGCATTTTATTAAGCCCGTGTCATCTTTCGTCAATACCTCTGATAATAGGTTTTATTAACGGGAAAAAGAACGAAACCGTCTATAAGGCATTTCTTCAATCTCTATTTTTTGGTTTGGGAATACTCGTAACGATAGTAATTATCGGAGTAATTACCGGAATGATGGGTAAAATGCTCGGAGATACAGGCATTTGGGGTTATATCTTCCTGACAGTATTCTTTATTTTGTTCGGACTCATACTCCTCGATATCATAAAGATGCCCGATTTTGACAGTCCCAGTCTGGCAAGATTCACAAAAAAAGGTTTTCTGACTTCTTTTCTGGTCGGACTGATCTTCGGTATCGGACTCGGTCCCTGTACTTTCGCTTTTATGGCTCCAATGCTCGGATTCGTATTCCAGGCTAGCGCGAACAGTCTTTCATACGGAATACTTCTAATGGTAGCATTTGCGGTCGGTCATATCGGAATAATCGTATTTGCCGGTACTTTCGTCGAATGGGTTGAAAAATATCTCAAGTGGAGCTCCGGTTCTAAAAAGACGCAGATCCTGAAAAAAATATGCGGAATAATCGTTATAATTGCGGGACTTTACAATATTAAAGATATAATCAGGATACTTAACAGCTAAAAGAACGGAGGTTCTTATGAGTGAACATGACGATCACCATCATGACCACGGACACGCTCACAGTCACGGCAATATTTCCGGTGTAAAAGTTTTCTGGGTCGCCGTCTTCAATTTGATCATTACTTTAACAGAGTTCGTTGGAGGCATCATTTCGGGAAGCCTCGCGCTTGTTTCGGATGCCGCCCATAACCTCTCGGATACTGCGTCGATTATTCTCAGCTATATCGGAATTAAGTACTCTCAAAAAGAAAAGAATGAAAAAAAATCTTTCGGCTACAAAAGAGCTGAAATTATTATAGCTTTTATCAACTCCGCTACCCTTATCGGAATTTGTCTTTATCTGCTTTTCGAAGCTTACGACAGATTCTTAAATCCGGAAACGATCAACGGCAATCTGATGATAACGATCGCGCTCATCGGCCTTGTTGCCAATCTTATATCCGTATTCCTTTTGGAAAGCGATGCTCATTCAAGTATGAACATTAAAGCTGCGTATCTGCATCTTCTCGGAGACACTCTTTCATCAGTCGGAGTTGTGGCAGGAGGATTGGCGATCAAATTCTGGGATCTATACTGGATAGACCCACTTATAACTGTAATCGTGGCTGTTTATATAATCTATGAATCTTGGAAGATCGTTAAACGCTCGGTAGATATTCTCATGCAGTCCTCGGCGGATCTCGATTTTGAGGCTATCGCTAAAGACATTCAGGCTATACCGGATGTCATCAACATTCATCATGTCCATACATGGTACTCTAATGAAAGGACGATCTATTTCGAGGCTCATGTAAGTGTTTGCGACATTCTTATCTCAAGAACGAAACCGATTCTAGAAAAGATCGAGCATATCCTGACAGAAAGTTATGGGATCAGCCACATCACCATCCAGTTCGAGGATGACAGATCCTGCCCTGCGAATAAAGAGATTTTTTCAAAATAATATGATGTTAAAATTTTCAAATACCGTACTCCTGATCTTTTTATTCGCCTTCAACTCATACGCTCTTGCTTCAAATCTGAAGCTAAAGATAATTTATTTTCACGGCAACAGACGATGTGAAGCTTGTGTTTTAAACGAAGAGAACCTTGACTATTCTATAAGAAAAAACTATAAAGAAGAAATGAAGAGCGGTTATATTGAATTCGCTGTAATAAATTTTGATGAACCCGAAAATGAACACTTCATAGCAGAATTTGATCTTGAATATCCCAAAGCTTTCATTTGCGAGTTGGAAGGTAAAAACGAAATTTCAAGAAAAGAACTCAAAAACATTTGGGATTATACTTACGAATACGGAAAATTTGAACAGTATGTAGTTGAAGAAGTCAATTTTTATCTTTTTGAAAAGCAGGAGTGAAAATGAACATTATTTATATTGATAATACTCTTGTCGAATTCCTGAGATCAAATAACGGCATACTCACGATCTCTGATGAATACGTAATGGCCGGCTGATGAAACGCTTATAAAACACCGTCCGGGCAGATGGTTCGACCAGATAAGATGTACAGAGTCAAGAACTTAGAGGATTTTGAAAAATTGGCTTATGAGGATTTGGAAATATATATCGAAAAACCGCTGCTGTATGACGGTTCTGAATTTCTTATACCGTACGAAGACAGGTATATTATGAAAATAAGTCATGAAAACTTACGCATAGAAAAACTCGAGAAAAAGAAATGACCTTTACTCTGACTTTTTACGCGGTAACAGCAGCTCTTTTGGCTATATCGTTCTTCAGGGACAGAGAGAAGACAAAAGCTGCTCTGCATAAGTCATGGCGGTCATTTGAAAATATACTTCCGCAGTTTTTATCGGTACTAATGCTGATAGGCATAATGCTCTCCATTTTGAGCCCTGAAATGATCTCTTTACTTCTCGGAAAGGGTTCAGGCTGGTACGGGGTCGCTTCAGCCTCTGTTATCGGTTCGGTCACTCTTATCCCAGGATTCATCGCTTTCCCTCTCGCGTCCGCCCTTCATAAAAGCGGTGCCGGTTACACTCAGATCGCGGCTTTTATTTCGACTCTTATGATGGTCGGAGTCATCACTATCCCGATGGAGATCAAGTTCTTCGGCAGAAAGAACGCGGTCTTAAGGAATTCTCTCGCTTTCATTTTCGCTGTAACGGTAGCTGTTATTATCGGGGTGGTGCTCGAATGAGGAAAACGGTTAGAAAAAATATTAAAAGATATAAATTCTTCTTCATTTTGTTAATTGTCAGTTTAGCACTTATGGTTTATGACTTTAAGCTCGGTATGAATTCATTCAGGCTGACCGGGGTAAATATGCTCGAGATGCTTTCGATACTCCCGCCAGTTTTTATTCTTCTCGGCCTTCTTGATGTTTGGGTTGATAAAGCACTCATGATCAAATTGACTGGTAAAGGTTCGGGTATCAGAGGGGCGGTCATAGCATTTCTTCTCGGTTCGCTTGCCGCAGGGCCTCTTTACGCAGCTTTTCCGATTGCGGGTGTCATGCTCAAAAAAGAGAGTAAATTCTCGAATGTGATAATTTTTATCGGCGCGTGGTCAACAACTAAAGTGCCTATGCTTATGTTCGAAGCGTCATCAATGGGACTCAAATTCATGCTCTTGAGGTTCCTTCTCAACCTGCCGGTCATCGTTCTGATCGCGCTAATCACCGAAAAAGTTCTTTCTCAAGAGGAAAAGCAGGTCATTTATGAGAATGCGGAGAGGATGAGTTAGCATTTAATTTACATTCTGAATATTCACAAACATAAATATTGACATCCGTCAATATTAGAATTATATTTCGGTGTGTTTTTTTAACGAAGGAGGAATTTTGGAAAATAATATTTATATTGATACCGGAAAACTTTTTAAGGTTCTCAGCGATCCGGTTAGGCTTCAGATAGTCGATCTTGTTTCATGCAAAGAAATGTGCGCCTGCGAGATATTGGAATATCTGTCAATTACACAGTCAACTCTTTCGCATCACATGAAAGTCTTAAAAGAATGCGGGCTTGTTTCTTCAAGGAAAGATGCCACATGGATGTACTATTCACTGAATGCGGATGTTGTCGGCAATTTGAAAAGCCAATTTGATAAGATCACGAGCGATACAAGCGACTGTTTCTGCTATACCATTAAGAAAGAATGTAAAAATATTAAATAATATAGGTACTAATTTTTATGAACACCTTTACTGATACTCTTTACTATTTCCTCTTCATAATGGCTGAATTGACAGTATTATTCCTTGCGATAAGCACTCTTGTAGCTCTTCTACTGATATATATCCCTCATAATAAGCTGAGAAAGTATATTAACAGGAAAGGTTTTGGGGGCTATTTTATGGGGACGGTTTTAGGTTCACTTACACCGTTTTGCGCTTGTTCGACTATACCTATGACACTCGGCCTTTTAAACGCAGGCGCATCTTTCGGGCCTGTTATGTCATTTGTGATATCGTCACCACTGCTCAATCCTATAATAATTATTATGATCGCTACACTAATGGGTTTAAAAGCCAGCATATTGTATTTTGCTGTAACTTTTATAGGATCAATGCTTTTTGGTTACATCCTGGAAATCACGGGAGGAAAAACAGGCATCAAAAAGATCGGCATCAGGAATAACAATGCGAAAATTTCAAATATTACTGATACTAATACTTTTTTAGAAAAGCTTAAAAGTGCTATTAGTACAGGGTGGAGTGATTACACAGGTGTTTTTGTTTATCTTTTAATTGGTGTCGGAATCGGAGCCGGGATTTACGGATATCTCCCTTCAGATTTCGTAATTAAAATCGCCGGACCGGATAATTTTTTTGCGATACCTGTTGCAGCCACCGTTGGTGTTCCGATGTACATAAGGGCAGAAACGGCGATACCTATAGGAATAGCTCTTTTGGGAAAAGGCATGAGCATAGGCGCAGTTATAGCCTTAATAATCGGTGGTGCGGGCATGGCTATTCCGGAAATGGTGATGCTATCCGGTATTTTCAAGAAAAAACTGGTCGCAGCTATTGTTTCAGTTATATGGCTTACAGCAGTGATAGGCGGCTTTATTTTTAATTTACTATAATAGATATTTAACTTAGATCAAGGAGTATGTTATGTCGGGTAATACAGAAAACAAAGGGTTCTTTAAAAAGCTCCTTACACAAAAATCAAGCTGCTGCTCATCTATTCAGTACGAAGAGATAAGAGTTGAGATCTTTGAGAACGATCTGACCGAGCTTCCGAATGTCTCAGACGAGCTTTCGCAAAAGAACATCGGCATCAGATGGTATAGTTTTAAATCTGATCCGGATATATTCAATTCAAATCCGCAGATCAAAAAGCTTCTTAATTCAAAAAATGAATCTGCTCTGCCTGTAACTCTGATTGACGGACAGATCAAAAAAACCGGAGCATACCCTACCAGAATCGAGATTCTTGAATGGCTTGGATTAGAAGTTAAAAAAGGCTGCGATTGCGGAGGTTTAAATTGTTAGATGATAAATACCCCCTTTTCAGAAAAAATAATCAGGAAGATTAATGACTATCCATAAACATGACAAGATCCGTACAATTGTAAGAAAAAATTACAGTAAAGTAGCTAACGCAAAAGCCAGCAGCTGTTGCGGTTCAACAGGCTGCTGCACCGGAGATTCTTCTGCAGACTATGGAGCTATATCAAAAGATCTCGGATATTCGGTTAAAGATATTTCCTCCGTCCCGGATGGTGCTAACATGGGTTTGGGGTGCGGTAATCCGCAGGCGATAGCATCATTAAAAGAAGGGGAAACCGTACTTGATCTGGGCAGCGGAGGCGGATTTGACTGTTTTCTCGCTTCAAAAGCTGTAGGAAATACCGGCAGAGTGATCGGCGTGGATATGACGCCTGAAATGGTAACTAAAGCCAGAAGTAATTCTGAGCAGGCAGGTTTTAAAAATGTTGATTTTCGTTTGGGTGAGATAGAAAATTTACCTGTCGCCGATAACAGTGTGGATGTGATCATTTCAAATTGCGTTATCAATCTTTCGCCGGAGAAAGATAAAGTATTTAAAGATGCTTTCCGTGTACTCAGGTCCGGAGGCCGGCTGGCTATATCAGATGTTGTGGCAACTGCTGAGTTCCCGGAAAATATAAAAAAAGATATGTCTCTCTATTCGGGTTGTATTTCTGGAGCTTCGACGATAGACGAACTAAGATCAATATTGGAGAGTACCGGCTTTGTTAAAATTCAAATTACGCCTAAAGAAGAAAGCCGAAAATTTCTTAAAAACTGGACGCCGGGCAGAAATATCGAAGACTATATAGTTTCTGTAATCATTGAGGCTGTAAAACTGTAATTTAAATTTTTATTGGGACTGATTATGAAAGAAAAAAATACTGGCATAAGCTTTTTTGAAAGATACCTTACCGTATGGGTTATATTGTGCATGGTAGCGGGAATATTGATCGGGAAATTTCTGCCTGCCGTACCTGAGTTGCTGGGTAAGCTCGAATATGCTCAGGTTTCCATTCCGATCGCGGTTTTGATATGGCTTATGATCTACCCCATGATGATGAAAGTGGATTTTACAAGCATAAAGAATGTGGGTAAATACCCGCACGGGCTTTATGTTACATGGGTCACGAACTGGTTGATCAAGCCTTTCACAATGTATGCGATAGCTTGGTTTTTCTTTTATATTGTTTTCAAGCCGTTTATCACACCTGAGCTTGCGAAAGATTATCTTGCCGGAGCTATTCTGCTCGGAGCTGCTCCCTGCACGGCTATGGTGTTCGTTTGGAGCCATTTGACAAAAGGGAACGCGGCATACACAGTCGTACAGGTCGCCACGAATGACCTTATAATTCTGATCGCTTTCACTCCGATTGTCGCATTCCTGCTCGGGATCGGCGGAATTACTATACCGTGGGATACGCTGATCATTTCTGTTGTTCTTTTCGTTGTGATACCTCTCGCCGGCGGGATGCTAACAAGATCAAGCGTTATTAAACACAAAGGCGAAAATTATTTCAACAATAAATTCATTCCTAAATTCGGAAATGTGACGATAATCGGACTTTTGCTAACCCTTGTAATAATATTTTCATTCCAGGGAGATGTCATACTGAACAACCCATTACACATAATCCTGATCGCCGTTCCACTGTCTCTCCAGACTTATCTGATCTTTTTTATAGCCTATTTTTGGAGCAAAAAATGGAAGCTTTGCCATAATATTGCAGCTCCGGGCGGCATGATCGGCGCATCGAATTTCTTTGAACTGTCAGTAGCTGTTGCAATATCCTTGTTCGGACCTCAATCTCCGGTTGTTCTTGCCACGATAGTCGGAGTTCTTGTAGAAGTTCCTGTAATGTTGAGTCTGGTAAATTTTGCAAATAAAACAAAAAAATGGTTTCCCGCATGATGATAAAAGGAATGAAATTTATAACAGGAAGAGATGCCGTTTCTTTAATTGAGGCAGACGAGGCAGTAATGATCGACCTGAGGGAAGGTATCTTTAAGAATGGAAGATCTTTTGAGGTCAAAAATCTAATTTCTATACCATATTCTGATCTAAAAGAAAATATTTCAAACATTCCGGAAGATAAATTCGTAATTCTCGCCGATTATGTGGGATTAAAAAGCAAATCAGCACTAGAATATTTGATCTCGATCGGTTATAATGATGCAGCGTCTTTAATAGGCGGAATAGCAGAATGGGAGCTCGACGGCCTGCCTATGACTAAAAATGTTGACGAAGAGCTTACTGGTGGTTGTGCCTGTCAGCTGAGACCTAGAAAAATAAAAAAGGAGGTCAAGAAATGAAAAACTTCATCCTGATCTTAACGGGATTTATTCTCGGAATTATATTAATAGCGGTAATAATGTTCGTATTCTTTCCGTCAATGATGATAGAAACCTCCGAAAGCAGTCTGGGGTATGAGGAAACTATCGCAGCAATCGACAACAACACGATCGATCACGGATGGGCTGTCCTCAAAGTCTGGGACATGAAAAGAAGAATGGATAATGCAGGATACGAAGAATCTCCGAGGGTCAGTATAATCGAATTATGTCAGGCAGACTATACCCACAGGATTCTACAAGAAGAAAATGACAGGTTCATATCATCCATAATGCCCTACAGGATAGCGATATATGAGAATTCTGACGGAAAAGTCTATATATCGAGAATGAATCTCGGACTAATGAGCAAATTTTTCAGCAGCAATGTAAAGGAAGTGATGGGCGAGGCTGTGATTGATAATAAAAATATACTCAAAGAAATACTAAACTAGCAAATGACTAATATTTATCTAACAATGGAGGCGTAAATTGCAGAAAAATCCGGAGAATGACATGATCAATATTCTGTTCGTATGCATACATAATTCTGCAAGAAGCCAGATGGCGGAGGCTTTTTTGAACTCTCTCGGGCTTGAAAATGTAAAGGCTGAAAGTGCCGGTTTGGAGGAAGGTAAGCTTAATCCTGTCGCCGTTGAAGCAATGAAAGAAGTCGGTATAGACATTTCAGGCAATAAAACAAAGACAGTTCACGGTTTTATCAAGGAAGGAAAACATTTTCACTATATAATCACCGTTTGTGACGCCACATCGGGCGAAAGATGCCCGATTTTTCCGGGCAATCCCTACAAAAGGCTTCACTGGTCTTTCGACGATCCTTCGTCGTTTGAGGGAACCCACGACGAAAAACTTGAAAGGACGAGATCGGTCAGAGAAGAGATCAGAGCCATAGTTGAAGAGTTCGCGGGTGAATTGCGGTAAGTCGAACGCGTACCTATTCGTTAGCATCGTATAAAATACTTGACAAATGTACGATGGTGTCGTATATTTAACGCATGAAAGAACTTCTGTATCAATATAATCCGTGGTGGGAAGATACTGATTACTGTCAGGATGTGAAACCGAGAGATAAATATCTGTCTCAGATGGTTAAATATTCAGAAAGTAAACAGATCGTTATTTTAACAGGTTTGAGAAGGGTGGGCAAAACCACTCTGATGAAACTTTTCATTAAATGGCTGACCGGTAAGGGAACCGATCCGAAAAGAATATTATATGTAAGTCTTGATGATTATGTGCTCCGTACAAGCAGTATTATTGATATAATCGATGAGTTCAGAAAGATACACAAAATTAAGATCGAGGATAAAATCTATCTTTTCCTCGATGAAGTTACTTACAAAGAAGAATTTCACATTCAGCTGAAAAACATTTATGACAATCAGAATACAAAAATTTTTGCGGCTTCTTCATCTGCATCTCTTCTGAGGGATAAAAAAGCCAGTCTTACAGGTCGGGCTGTGACAGTTGAAGTAGAGCCCCTAGACCTGGATGAATTTCTGCAATTTAAAGGTATCAGTATCAAAAACAGGGACATCAAGCTGTATCAGTCTTATTTCCTCGAATATATAAAAACAGGCGGTATGCCGGAAAATATTATTAATCCGGGCAGGGAATATCTGATGAATCTGATCGAAGATATTATTCAGAAAGACATAACCGCATATCATGGCGTAAAAAATCATCAGATACTGAGGGATTACTTTACGCTTTTAATGGAAAGAAGCGGGAAACAGCTGAGTATAAATAAGATAGCAAATATTCTCGGAATTTCGGTTGATTCATCAAAGAGGTATCTTGGGTATTTTGAGGCTTCTTATCTCATACATTTGCTTCCGAGGTGGGGAAAGACGAACCAGATACTGCTTTCTTCAAAGAAAATTTATGCTGCTGACCTCGGCATCAAATACCTTTTTATCGGCGAAAGAGATATCGGCAGTTATTTTGAAAATTACATTTATCTGAAATTACGCCTGAAGAGTCAATTGTATTATATTCAGGAAAGTTCGACTGAACTTGATTTTTATACTGACAGTAAAATAATAATCGAATCGAAGTATTATTCAGAACTTAATGAAAAACAAAAGAAATTATTCGAAGAATATCCGGCAAAAAAGAGGATTCTTATAGATTCAGTTGAAAAATTGTCTGAGCTGGACGAGTTGTGAATGAAAAAATGCTTAAAGATAAATTCGATTCATCATCTATGCCTTGAACTTCTTCACTTTCCCTTTGATCTCGGTAAGTTTTCCGGATGATACAAGTTCCTTGAGAGCCTGCATTACCGCAACACTCCCAAACTTTCTGAAATCTCCGAGTATCTTTTCTCTAGTCTTGGGTGTGATCGCACAGTAATCTCTGATCTTATCCTTGAGTATGTCTGATGAATCCGGTAATTCGGACTTATAACAAACTATTGTGTAGCCCTGATTTCTTTCTAAGATCTCGCCGAACTCAACTCTGTTGAAGCATGATTTATTAAGTTCAATAAAATTTCTGACCGCCGACTTTATTCTTCCGCCGACCCCGCTCGAGCCGTAGCCGTGAATAATTTTGAGGCTCTGTCCTTTATTCGAGTTATAAGTCCCGATAAAATAGTCCAGAGCCTCTGAAACAGTCATTTCGTGTAGATCAATATCGATCATTTATATTATTTGTCTTCCTCTTTTACATCCCAGACTTCCCAGACCTTGCCCACGAGATTTATTCCCGGGCTCAGAACTGTTTTGCCGGGCTTCCAGCCTGAAGGCGTCGCTTTTGTTCCTTTTGATTCTCTGACGAGCTGGAATGCCTGGACCTGCCTGATCGTTTCGGACACATTTCTGCCTACGGGAGGAGTAAGCACCTCGTATCCCTGAACTACGCCGTCCGGGTCGATTATGAATCTTCCGCGAGTTTCCACTCCGGCATTTTCATCGTAAATTCCGTAAAGAGTTCCGACCTTACCGCCGCCGTCTGACATCATTGCGTAAGGAACCCCGCCTTTAACCATTTTTTTGATCTCGTTATCGTTCCACATTTTGTGAACGAATACGCTGTCAACGCTCATCGAAAGAACTTCAACACCCATTTTTTTGAAGTGCGGATATTTAGCGGCAACTGCCGATATTTCCGTCGCTCAAACGAAGGTGAAATCACCCGGATAGAAGCAGAGAACCACCCATTTTCCGAGATAGTCCGAGAGTTTTACATTGACGAATTTGTCCTTATGGAAAGCCGGAGCGGTAAAATCCGGAGCTTTCTGTCCTACTTTGATCATGCCTGTCTCCTTTTTTACGATTACGATCTCTTTTTCAACTTCCTTTTTCGGCTTTTCACCGACGGGTCCGCCTGTGGGTCTTGCGCATCCCGGTTTGAATTCTTCAGCCATAGTACCTCCCTTGGTTGATTTAAGTTATATTTGCAAATCTTTTACATATCGGTAATACCCGTGCTTTCAATCTAAACAAAAAACATACCAAAAACAAAATATTTTTTAAATAAAAATGTTTGATTTATTCGATCGATGATTTAATGACTATGCTTATTTCGATTCCAAATGCCTGAGGATGCTCTCGAGATCTTCTTTGATTATTTTTTCTTTCTCAGACTGCCTTTTTTCAAAAACCCTTCTCTTTTCCTCAAGGTTTTTTTCGATATTTTTGATTATCTCGAGCTTCATGTTTTCTTTTTTATCAAAGGTAGAACCCATTTTTTTCAGCATTTCGGCTTTTATATCATTTCGCCTGTCAGGGTCTTTTTCAGCCATATACTTTTCGATAAGCAGGTCAAATTCGATCTCATCGCTGAATATATCGATCAGTTTCTGCCTGTCCATGGGGCCTTTTTTTTCGTTCCTTACGAACCTTCTCAGTTTATGAAGTGTTCTTTCGAATATTTCGGGATGGTTTTCTTTAAGAAAAAGAATTCTCTTATGAAACTGAGGGTGTTTTTCCTCAAGAGATCTCATTATTTTCTCAATTCGTTCCTGAGTTAACTTCGGGGGTTTTCTGCCATTCAGATCAGGCGGTCCGGGTTGAAAGTCTCCCTGCATCTCAATACAGTTTTCAGGGTCGTCGCAGTCTTCACCAAAAGGAGGCTGAGCATGTATATATCCTGACGCGATCAGAGCTGTCAGTATCATAATTTGCAGATATATCCTCATAAGAACGCTCCCTTTTTTAGTGTGAACGCCGGAAAAAACATATTATTTTAAAAAACTTTATTTTATGGAAATAAAACCCTTATCGTCGTTGAATTGACCGATCACTGAAGCTTTTTCAATTCCGGAATCGTGAAGTTTTTTTATCAGCTCATTCGTTTTTGAACTGTTGACGCTTATGAGCAGTCCGCCTGATGTCTGAGCATCGAAAAGAAGCATAAGCTCTTCACTGCTGAGCCCGCTGTGCTTTACTTTATGTCCGAAATATTTTTTATTGCGCTGCGAACCGCCCGGAAAAAGCATCATCCCTGCGTATTCTTTTGCCCCGTCCATGAACGGTATTGCCGACATATCCAGAGACGCGCCGAAGTTTTGTCCTATCATCTCGGAAAGATGCCCGAACAGACCGAATCCGGTCACATCGGTCATCGCGCTTATCCCTGTTTGAACGGCGATCTCCGAAGCTGTCCTGTTAAGCTGCGCCATCCAGAATGCCGCTTTGTCGATGTGCTCTTTTGCGGCAATATCGCCTTTCCATGCGGTCGTTATCACGCCCGAACCTATCGGTTTGGTCAGTATCAGGTCATCTCCGGCTTTCACAGTATTGTTCCTGACAGCTTTTCCCGGATGTACGATCCCTGTCACTGAAAGTCCGTATTTCATCTCACTATCCGTGATAGTGTGCCCGCCTAAAATGATCCCGCCCGCCTCAGTGACCTTATCTATACCGCCCCTCAATATCTCAGTGAGCATCTCTCTGGTCACATGGCAGGAATCGTATGCCACAATGTTCAAAGCCGTCAGCACTCTCGCGCCCATAGCGAAAATGTCGCTCAGACTGTTGGCGGCCGCAATGGCACCATAAGTGTAAGGATCATCGACTACCGGCGTGATGAAATCTACGGTCTGGACGATCGCGTCATTATCGTTTATTCTATAAACTCCCGCATCGTCCGAGCCTTCGAAACCTACAAGCACGGCCGCGTTCGACGGGAATTTCAGCCCTCCGATTATATGGTTCAAGTCCTCCGGACTTACTTTTCCGGCTCAGCCGGCAGCCTGAACATGCTTGGTAAGTCTGGGAACACCTGTATCCTGATCGAGTTTCTTCATCATTTTTTTATCATTTCTCCCGGATCGAATGTATCTTCATAAATGCTGTGATATACTTTTTTTGCCGGCACCCGGATCAACCTGTTCTCTTCAATTATGTAACCTGAAAGAGTATTGCCGTAAACGCAGCCGGTATCGAGGGCGGTAACATATTTCCCGAACATCAGACCAAGCTTTGCCCAGTGGCCGAAATAGATATGCTTTGTGCCATAATAACCGTCGAACCAGGGCGCTCCGGTACGATCAAGCGTCCTGAGCGATACCAGATTATCTTTACTGTTGTCCTTGAACGCGACAGCGGGATCGAACCCGGCATGTACTATTATGAAATCTTCGTCAATTATGTAATAAGGAAGTGATTTCATCCACTCAAGGTGCTCTTCTATCTCGAGCCTTCTGAAATTGAACGATTCGACGGAATTGTCCTCAAAAGGCCAGCTCTTTATATACCAGTGTTCATGGTTTCCCATTACAGCTCTGATATTATTTTCTTTTACGAACCTGATGCATTTATCTGAAAAGGGACCGCGGTTGATGATATCTCCCACGCAAAAA
>JAQVNT010000197.1 GCA_028702975.1 Candidatus Delongbacteria bacterium | reverse complement strand
CCGATCTCCGGAGTTTGATGAATCAAAATTTGATGAAATTGAAGGATTTGTGCCTGGCAGTAATGCAAAACCTCAGAGCCTTCTTTACGATCCTTTAGTATCCGGAGAAAAGAAAGATAAAGAAAAGACTAAAAAGTTCATAATGTTCGACGGTCAGAAGTCTGAGGCTGTTATTTCGGAAAAAAACACCATAGTTTCTGCAGGAGCAGGCGCCGGTAAAACGGAAGTGCTTTCATCAAAATATATTAATATGCTTATTTCGACAGATGCCGGGCTTGGAAATATCGTATGTATCACTTTTACGAAAAAAGCCGCTGGCGAGATGCAGAAAAGGATATATTCAAAGCTGTCCGATATAATAGAAAGCGGATACTTTATAGTCACCGATAAGGGTTCAGACCCGTCTTCATACAAGCTCACAGAAAAAGAGCTCTCCAAGCTGAAATCGGTCAAAGAAGAATTCTTTGATAAAAATCTGATCTCGACATTCCACTCATTCTGCAACAAGTTCATAACGGAATACGGCTATTTTTCAGATCAGCTTAAAGGCTACGACATAGCTCAGGATGTTTCGGAAGATTTTCTCGTCGGGGAAGAGGCTGTCAAATTCTTAAAGCAGCAGTTCGATACAGGCTACAGAGAATTACTTTCCTCGAGGCTGGATGAAACTGAGTACCGGGCGTTCAATAAATGGCTCAAATCAAGGCATCTGATCTATTCGGGCGATTTCGAGGGAGGATTTATTCCCGACATATCAAAGCTGTATGAGGAAATGAAGCTCTCCGGAAAGGAACTCGTGCCTGAAAACTGGAGCAAACCTCTTGAGATTTACCTTAAAAGCGTAAATGACAGGATAGAAAAAGAGTACGGAGGTTATTTCAGGCTTAGAGAGGTGATACTGGGTCTGATCGGAAGGGAGAAAGACGAAAAGCTGGCTGATCTTGGACGAAAGATAGAAAAATTTCAGGAATTCAGCTATAAGCAGGCGGCGAAAAAATATCCCGATATTCTTGGATTGACCGAAGAGCTTTTTGAATCAGAAGGGTATCAGATATTCAACAAAAAAAGTGTTGATCTCAGCCTGAACGGTGAAGAGTGGATAATAAAAAAAGCGGTTTTTTCGATTATTCAGGCACTTGATGAGCATATAAACGGATTCAAGAAGCAGAAGGGATTATTAGAGCAGAGCGACCTTCATATTCACTTTCTCGAGATGCTCAAAGACGGTGAACTTAAAGCTAAACTGCAGGCAGAGTTCAAATATATTCTCGTTGATGAATTCCAGGACACGAACCGGCTTCAGGACAGGATACTCGGATGTCTCGCGGGGAAAGAAAACAGATTTTTCTTCGTGGGCGATAAAAAGCAGTCGATCTACCGCTTTCAGCAGTGCGATGTTCAGATCTTCGATAAGTACATGAAAAAATTCAAACCTCTGTATTTCTCTGAAAATTACAGGTCAGTGCCGCAGGTCGTTAATTTTAACAATCAGGTCTTCGGTAAAACTTCTCCGAACGGCTATGATATCATTAAGGAAGACAGTGAGGTATCTAAGGCTGCGTCAGACACGAATAAATATCCGACCTCTGTAAATTTCATAAACATAGAAAAGCCTAAAGCAAAAGACGCAGGGATAACGACAGGTGAAATAAGCAGAATAAGCAAAATGTGCGAAGCCGCGTTTGTGGCCGATACGATAGAGGAGAATGTAAAAAAAGGTCAGAAATACGGCTCATGGGCGGTTCTGATCAGAAAATACACGCACATCGGCTACATCACCGAAGCATTCAGGAAGAAAAATATTCCCTACACTCTCATACTTAAAAAAGATCTCTTTGAGCTCAGCGAAGTTAAAGAATACATCTTGATCCTGAAAGCTGTTCTGGGTCTCGTTATGCCTGAAGAAATTGAATTCGTTCCCGGATATAGAGAACTTATCGCATCTGTTAAAAAGAACGATCCACTCATCTCAATAATATTCTCCATAGCTGAAAATGAGATATATAAAAAATACATCGCAGGATTTAAGGACAGTATGACAAAAATTTCTGTTATCGGAATACTGAAAGAAACGCTGATATCACTTCTAACCGATGCAGAGAACGACAGGGAAAGATTTTTTACCGTGCTTGAAAAGAACATGAAGAGCAATTCAGCGGGAGTTGCGGTTCAGAATCCTGAGGCTGTAACTATAATGACTGTTCACAGCGCAAAAGGTCTTGAGTTCGATAATCTCATCCTTGCAAATGTTGACGAGAACGACAGAAATTTTTCTTCGCTTTTCAATTTTATTACACTGCAGGAAGGCGAAAAGCAGTACACTGATTTTTCGGCCGGAGGCTATTCGACTCCAAACGGAAGCGGGAAGATGAATTTCTTTATAAATGAATATATCAAGTATAAGAATAAATATTTCGATGATCAGGAAAGAGCAAATCTTCTCTATGTAGCGCTGACAAGGGCGAAAAACTCTCTCACGGTCATGATCCAGACAAAAGACGACACCAGCAGCGACAGCGGGAAAAGCGAGGGTTGGGCGAAGTACCTCAGGCAGTTCGGAGCGGAGAACGAAGGGAAGGTCGGCGGTTTCAATTTCATTCAGAAAGACATAGGCGAATTCGATCTGAAAGAGTATTTTGAGCCTGAGGGAAGCTCTGAGGGTACTTATGAGGCAGAGATTGAATATGATCTGACCGGTCATATAAGTGAAGGTTCAATGAGATCGGCGACGGGGATCGCGCACGAGCAGGATGATGTCTCGCACGAGAAAAATAACAATGCAGCCATCGACACGGGAAATTTCGTTCACCTGTTCATGAGCAAAAAGATCAAAGAAATTTTCTCGCCGGACTTCGACTTGGAAACAGAGCTGAAAGAGTTCAAAAAGAAAGAGAGCGAGCCGTCTTCTGTCAGCCTTGCAACTGTCAGGAAAATGATAGAGAGCATCAAGTCCGATACGCTGTTCAAAAAGTACGCTGAGTGCGGGCAAGTCCTCTGCGAAAAAAATATAGTGATGGCAGATAAAAACATTCAGGGTTACATAGATCTCGTTCTGCTCTGCGGCGGCGAAGTAATAGTGCTCGATTACAAGACTTATCTTTACAGTTTTCCTGCAGATGAGCTTATAGGCAAGTATAAAACACAGATAGATATTTACGCAGACGCTCTGAGAAAAATATATCCCGACAAAAAGATCAAAAAGTATCTCTTCTTCATCGGCAAGGATCAGGCCGAACTGAGAGGAATAATATAAAGGAGGCCGTAATGGCAGTTGAAAAATATCAGGTCGAGAGAATACTGGCCGCCCTTCGTGCGCTGACCACTAACGGCTATATCAAAAAAGAATGGTTCATGGACGAATGCAGGATAAGCCCGAGGACTTTCGACAGATTCATAGCCGATCTGAGGCTATACATCCCCGTAAGGTACGACGACAGCAAAAAGTATTATGAGGTGGACAGGACCAGGGAGACGGAAAGGTCGGAGATGCTCGAGCAGTACAAAAAACTGATGATCAAGGATGATTTTCTCCTGTTCTACGCGTTCGTGCGGAGTATGCTTAAGAGCCGGTATTTCTTCCCGCCTTTCAGCACTGACGACGGGTCTTCCTCAAGGCCTAAGGATTTTGAAAAAGTGCTCGATATTTTAAAAGATCTCGTCGAGCCTGTTGACAGAACCGTATATGACAAAGTGGAATATTATGTTTCCGGGCACTATCACCTGCGCAGGAGGCCTCACTACAGGGCAGTAATGGAAAGTATTCTCAACAGCTTCAAGACCGAGGTCGTTCTAGGCTTTAGATATTTCAGTTCGGCGCTTACGGTTCAGCCTCTGAAGCTCGTTTATTATAACGGCAAATGGTATCTGATAGCGTGGCTGATAAGCTCAACGCGGCCTTCTGAAGAGTGCGGGCAGGTCAGGATGTATAAACTTGCTCATATCAAAAGCCCGAAAATTTCTCACGGAGAGTATTTTCCTTTGTCCG
>JAQVNT010000196.1 GCA_028702975.1 Candidatus Delongbacteria bacterium | reverse complement strand
CTATGGTTGTATATATTCTCATTTGTTCCTGATGCGGCTAATTCGCTGTAAAAAGAAAATCCGCCAGAAGTTAAAGAGCCGGATAAATGCAGCCTCGAATATGAATCCGGGGCGTCAATCTCGATCAGCGGCAAATATTTACCTCCGTTAATAGCATCGTGTACAAAAAATGAGGTGCCGGTACTGTCATAATCAATATTGTACTCTCCTCCTGTTTCAAAGTAACTGAACCTTACAGTATAGTCGCCGTTTCCCGAACCTCTGTAAACAAATATTGAGTCCGGTTCGACAAGATCATAATCACCCTCATCAGGTGTCAATTCGGCTCCTGAAATATAAATCCTTTCTGAATCTGAATTTTGAAGCATTTGGCTTATCTCGTCTGTCATATCAAAAGACAGAGGCTTATTCTTAATATCTTCAGTTTCGTAGTAATTTAATCCGATCTTCACTTTTTGCCCCAAAAGATCTGCTTTCGTATCAAAACCGTATGTAATGTTATTGTAATCCTCTTCCGAATACCTAAAATCTATTATTATCCTGTCAGCTTCATGAACCGGTGTTCCCGGCAGAAAGTGCAGCTCGGCAGTAAGATTATCGAAATAATAATCAGTTCCTCTGTCAAGTTTTATACCGTTAATCCACACGGTCTCAGAACCTGCTTCTATCTCAAATTCATTCCCGGACCTGAGGATCAGATAAGGACCTGATATCCCTTCGATCCCTTTGAATTCCATCGTTGAATACTCGGTGCGGCCTGCTGAAACAAAACCCTCAGCTGTATAGCCTCCGGAATTCACATTGAGAAGCGCGCCGGATAAAGAACTGGCCAGTTTCCCGTATTCGCCGGAATTGTAATCCACACTAAAATTACCCATCCTCGACATAAATCTCGGATGCCTGAACTGTATGTAGATATTCTCAATATCTTTAAGCGATTCCGTTGAACCTTCTCCCGATACTGCCATATTGTCGTCTGAAATAAAAGCGGATATTTCCATGTTTTCTGAAATTTTTCCCTGCAGCTCAAGATTTAATCCTGAGATCATTCCTGTTCCTGAACTTCCTTTAAAGCTTATCCCTCTGTATATGACGCCGTTCTTATAAAGCTGACCTGAATTATCTTCTTTTCTTTCCGGAATGAATTTTTGCGACAAAGTATCCGTACCTAGAGTGTCGGCGAGACTGTATCTGCGGAATATTCTTCCTGCAATATCCTCGTCTTCTTTCGACAAAAGAGCCGCCGCTAAGCAAATAATCACTAATATTTTTATTTTCCCCAACAACGCCGACCTTCTCAAAATTAAACTGAATATTATGAACTTAAACGAAAATTTCAAGCTTTAATTTTAAATAATGAACGAATTTAGAGCTGATTTGTTCAAATAAAAAAACTTGCAAAAAAGTTAAATATGCAATATTATTACACATGAATCGAGGTATGTTAAATTAAAATGAGGGTAAAAATGCCGAAAAGAACAATAATGATGATTTTGCTGGCCGTTTCGATAGTCTGTGCGAAAGTTAATGTAGGATTTTATACACTGTCGCAGAACGGCGGAGACATCCAGAACAAATGGATCGGTTATGCGATCGCGGATATTACGGCGGAAAAACTTGCCGCAGTTAATGAGATCAATGTAATTACCGATGACAGGATATATGATTTTTTAGTCTCGAAAAACATGAATCCTTTCGTCAATACTGCTTCGGTTAATTCTTTCACAGGTGAGATCAAACAGAATTTCAACCTTGATTACATCGTTACAGGAAATTATACTGTCAATCCCGATAACAGCCTGCCTGTAAATATTACGGTGTACAACCTTAATGACGGCACAACAACGCCTTCTATCGTCATACAGGGCTTTGTAAGCGATCTTTATACCATAGTATCTTACATTACTCAGCCGGTTTGCATGAACATGGGAGTTAACCTTAATGCTTCAGAGATCTCTAAAATAAAACAGATCGACCTAACGGCGAAAAGAGCGGGAGTCGCCAACACCTACAAAGGTAAAATAAGCCTGCGAAACAAGGATTATAAAGGAGCAACTGAATTCTTTGAAGCCGCATATAAAGAAGACCCATCCAATTCTGTGACAAAAAAATATTATGACGAGGCACTGTCATACTTTTACGGGAACGGAATATTTTCATATAACCTGCTTGAAAGTGATTATGCCAACAGCACCCCTTTCAGAAAGCAGTACATGATAACAAGGAATATTTCTAAGAGCTATAAAGGCGAAGTTCTGACATCAAAAGTATCCCCCAGAAACGGCGGAACTCATTTTGATATAGAACTGAACATAAGGCTAACACTTCCTGCGGGAGTTTATGCAACAGTAAATTCTCTTATCGAAAAATTCTCTTCGGGTGGAGGGGCAAATCTGGATGACGGGGTTTACAATCCTAATGCAACAAAGATAGTAAGCGAAAGAGAACAGTTCGAAAATAATGTTGCAGGCTATGTGATAAATGTTAAATTACTTGACGGCAGCGGAAAACCTTTACATCACAGCACTCAGACTTTCAAGACATCATTCGGCATGTCATATTCGGGATCTGTAAAAAATGTTTTCAAGAACAGCTACGCCGACACTTTCATGATCATGCCTTCTGTATCGAGAGAGATCGTTCAACAGACTTCATCTATTGAAATAACTGTCGAATAAATAACGGGAAAAAATGTAATAGACCGTCCGAAAATTCGGACGGTTTGATTTTTGGAGAATTAAAAATGTCAAAATTTGAACTCAATGGAAATAATCTTGACCTTGAAACATTCGGAAAAATAATAAATGATCCCAATGCCTCGGTTTCCATTAGTGATGAAGCGGGAAAAAAAATCAGCAAATGCAGAAAGATCGTCGATGAAATTGTCGAAAAAAATATTACCCGTTACGGAATAAATACCGGGTTCGGAAAGTTCAGCAATGTGATAATCGACAAAAAAGACACTATTGAACTTCAAAAGAACATAGTTTTATCTCATGCCGTAGGAATCGGAGAACCTTTTCCGCAAAAAATAGCAAAAGGCGTGATGCTTCTTAAACTTAACAGTTTTCTGCAGGGATATTCCGGAGTAAGATTTGAAGTTGTCAGGACTTTGATCTCCATGATAAATAAGAATGTGATCCCTTACATACCGGAAAAAGGTTCTGTCGGAGCGTCGGGCGATCTGGCGCCGCTCGCTCACATGGCACTCGCTATGACCGGACAGGGAAAAGCATATTTTGAAGGAAAACTGATGTCAGGTGAGTCAGCGCTGAAGAAGGCAGGAATCCCCGTACTGGAACTTAGACAGAAGGAAGGTCTGGCTATCCTCAATGGAACACAGGTTATGACTTCAGTGCTTGGCGCATCTCTTCTGGAAGCAGAGAAACTGATCAAATCCGCCGACATCATAGGCTCATTATCTCTTGAGGCACTGAAAGGTTCGCCTTCGGCGTTCGACGAAAGAATTCACATGGCCAGACCCCACAAAGGGCAGATCGACACGGCATTTAATTTGAGAATGCTGTTAAAGGGCTCAAAGATCGTCAAATCGCATAAAGACTGTCCAAAAGTTCAGGATGCCTACAGCCTGAGATGCATGCCTCAGGTTCACGGAGCTGTAAAAGACACATACAATCATGCAAAAAAAATTCTCGAAACCGAAATGAACTCAGTTACTGATAACCCTCTCGTTTTCGATTCGGGAAATGAAGTAATATCGGGAGGGAATTTCCACGGCGAGCCTCTTGCTTTCGTTTCCGATTTCATGACCATCGCAGTAAGCGAATTGGCGAGCATCAGTGAAAGAAGGATAGAATACATGCTCGACACATCCACCAGCGACGGCCTGCCCGCCTTTCTTACGAGTAAAGGCGGACTGAACTCCGGATTCATGATGACGCAGGTTACAGCCGCGGCGCTCGTAAGTGAAAATAAGGTTCTTTCTCATCCTGCTTCAGTTGACTCGATACCTACTTCTGCGAACAAG
>JAQVNT010000195.1 GCA_028702975.1 Candidatus Delongbacteria bacterium | reverse complement strand
GCGATAGACCCGATCAGCATAGGCCTGCTTAAAAAACCGTCAGAGTCAGGTTCGGATATTGTTGTAGCAGAAGGCCAGGCTCTCGGACTTCCTCAGGCTTTCGGGGGACCGTATCTCGGAATATTCGCAGCTACAAAGCCGTTCATGAGAAAGATACCCGGCCGCGTGGTCGGCGTGACTGAAGATGTTGACGGGAAAAGAGGGTTCGTACTTACACTCCAGACCAGAGAGCAGCATATAAGAAGAGACAAGGCGACATCCAACATCTGCTCGAATCAGGCTTTATGTGCTCTTGCTGCGGGAATATATCTCAACACTATGGGAGAGCAGGGCCTGAAAGAAGTAGCGGAGAACTGCTACAGAAGAAGCCACTACCTTGCAGCCGGCATCATCACAGTAGACGGTTTTGAACTAAAATACAAAATGCCATTCTTCAAGGAGTTCGTAGTAAAAACAAAATACGATGTCGAGAAGGTAATGAGCGTAATGCTTGAGAACGGTATCTTCGCAGGTATATCCCTCAAGAGATTCGGAATGGCTTCCGACGAATTCCTCGTAGCTGTTACTGAAAAACGAAGCAGAGAAGAGATGGATGATTATATTTCCGTTCTTAAAAAATTCAAAGATAAATTCTGACAAATTAAAAAATCCCGATAAAAAGCGACGGTTTCCGTCGCTTTTTATTTCGGAGGATTAATGAGACACAGGTTCAGCCACTATATTGAATACATCGTTATGCTCACATTCCAGACGGCAATAAGGATCATGCCATTGAAATGTGTAGTGGTCACGGCTGACATCCTTGCAGTATTGATAGGTTCTGTTTTTAAGCCCAGAAATAAAGTTGTAATGCAAAATCTAAGGGCAGCCTTTCCAGATATGGAAAAGGATGAAAGAAAAAAGATACGGGATATGTCATACAGGAATATTCTTATTTCCTCTTTTGAAAGCTATAAATACATGTTCCTTACTCCGGCTCAGAAACTAAAATATCTCATTGTCGATAAAGTATCTTCGGACCTTTTAATGTCTATAAATGAAGAGGGGAGAGGGTGCATCGTCGTAGGAGGCCATTACGGGTTTTTTGAGGCAGGCGGTCACTATGCGAACTGTCAGGGAATAAAATCGTCTTATGTGGTAGCGAATCAGAAGAATAAGCTTACCGAGCGTCTGATCGATATTCCAAGAGAAAGATCAGGAATACTGGTCATTCACAGAAAGCAGATGGCTAAGCTTTTCAGAGCGCTTAAAGACAACTATTTCGTAGCTCTGCTCTCTGATCAGAACGCCGGAAGGAAACACGGTGTTTTCGTAAGTTTCTTCAACATGCCTGCATCGACCCATAAAAACCCCGCGGTTATAAGCCTGAAATATAACATACCGATGCTCATGGTCAATACTGTCAGAGACAAAGATGACAGAACAAAACACAATCTGAGTTTTACAAAGATCGGATTTGATGATATTTTAACTTCAGATATAGATTTCGAGGATAAGGTAAGGGAACTTGTTCAGAGATATACATCGGTTCTAGAAGCGCAGATAAGAAAAAATCCCGAACACTACTGGTGGATACACAAACGGTTCAAGACAAGACCGGATAAGAACGATCGTTTTTACAAATGAAAAAGACCCTTGGACAAAGGGTCTTTTTCGTTTATGACCTATAATAAATCAGGCTACAACTGTTTTTCCGGCTTTCAGGCAGGAAGTACAAACTTTCAGTTTAACTGATTCGTTGTTCTTTTTTACTCTAACTGTCTGAAGATTAGGATAAAAAACTCTTTTCGATCTTCCGGTAATATTAATACCGACTCCGCCTTTTTTCTTGGCCATACCTCTTCTGCAGAAAGAACCGCCGAAAACAGGTCCCTTACCGCAAATGTCGCAAATTCTTGACATGCTAACCTCTTTATTTCAATAAATTAATTCACCAACTCGAGCCTGAGCCCAACGAGGTTGAAATATAACCATACATTAAAATATATGCAAGATAAATTTAGAATTTTTTGACCTTTCCTGAATTTAGTATTTATCAAGCCTGCCGACAGTTTTTTCGACCTCATCAAGTATTTCTCCAGATCTGACAAGCTCTTTCATGGTAGTGTGATCTTTGTATAAAGGTCTGTCGATATCCAGGAATTCAACATGTTTTCTTACAATATCTTTAGCTTTCTGAGTGCCTTTGCCGAAACTGTACTCTGATTTCCTGAAATCAAGAGCCTGTGAGGCAGCCATGAACTCAATGCCCAGAATTCCGTTCGCATTGTCGAGTATCTGGAAGTTCTTAATGGCAGTATTCATACCCATCGAAACAAAATCCTCCTGATCAGCTGCGGCTGGTATTGACATAATTGAAGCCGGGGTGGAGAGCAGCTTCTGTTCAGTGATCAGCATGTCCGCTGTATACTGGCTCAGCATCAGGCCTGAGAACATACCTGCGCCTTTTGTTAGGAAAGCGGGAAGTCCTACGCTTAAAGCCGGATTGTTCAGTCTGTTCATTCTTCTCTCGGAGAGAATGCTGATCATTGTTATGCAGTATCCGGCCATATCCATAGGCACCGCTACAGGAGATCCCTGGAAGTTCGCGCCGGAGATCTGAAGGTCTTTTTCCGGGAAAAATATCGGGTTGTCGCCGACTCCGTTAAGCTCGATCTCGACCTGCGATCTGGCGTATGCGAGCGCGTCGTGAGCGGCACCTATGACCTGAGGCGTCGATCTCATAGAATAAGCGTCCTGCACTTTGCATTTCACTCTTCCTTCTTTCAGATCTCCGCCTGAAACGATCTTGTTTATCGATTCAGCGCTTCTGATCGCACCCTTAAATCCTCTTACTTCATGCAGAAGTCTTGTGTAGGGTTTCATGTTCGCTTTGAGTGCTTCAAGAGACATCGCCGCCGCTATCTCAGCCTGTTTCAGCCATCTGTCCGCGTCATACAGGAATATGGCGCTCATGGCTGTAAGAACATTGGCCCCGTTGATCGTGGCAAGGCCGTCTCTTGCTTTCAGACCGGGAACAGGTATTCCAGCTTTATCCATCGCTTCTTTACCGGACATAAGCTTGCCTTTGTAGTAAGCCTGGCCTTCTCCCATCATGAGAAGCGCGATCTGTGACATCGGGGCGAGGTCGCCGCATGCGCCGACCGAACCTTTCTGGCAGACATAAGGCGTTACCCCCTTGTTCAGAAGGTCAACGAGCGTCTGGGTTATTTCCAGTCTGACTCCGGAATTACCGTGGGCGTGGACATTGATCCTGCCGAGCATCGCTCCTCTTACATATTCTATTGGAGCCGGGTCACCGATCCCTGCAGCATGATTATATATCAGATATTTCTGAAAATCTTTAACCTGAGCATCTGAAAGGACAACTTCCGAGAATTCGCCGATCCCGGTGTTGACTCCGTACATAATTTCTTTTGCTTTTACTTTTTTCTCCAGCATTTCTCTGCATTTTTTTATTCTTTCCACGGCAGACGGGTGCAGTTTTACCTTTTCATTGAATCTTGCGACTTTCACAACTTTTTCAACAGTCAGTCCCGATCCTGAGATTACGATCATTTTAATTCTCCGGTTAAATTTTTAATTTTACTGAATTTTCGGCAGCTTCAATGAGCTTGCTTTGAGATATAAGATCTCCGGCTTTTATAATGTCAGGCTGAATGAACCTGTCCGACTTCATAAAACTTATTCTGTTCCTGATCTCTTTTATAACTTTCTTTAAAGCGGATGAAGTATTTTCCGAACCTCTAAAATCAAGACCCTGGGCCGCACAAAGAAGCTCTATCGCCAATACGGTGTTGGTATTTGAACACACCTCGTAAAGTTTTCTGGCTGCGTGTGCGCCCATACTGACATGGTCCTCCTTGTTCGCAGAAGTAGGTATCGAGTCAACTGAAGCAGGATGAGAAAGAACCTTATTTTCACTTACGAGCGCCGCGGCTGTAACCTGCGTCATCATGAATCCGGAGTTCAGTCCGCCTTTACTCGTCAGAAAG
>JAQVNT010000194.1 GCA_028702975.1 Candidatus Delongbacteria bacterium | reverse complement strand
AAAAAGATCGACGGGTACATCTCGATGAGGTCTGTACGAGTCCTGAACAAAGACATAATATTCAGGCGGCAGCATCCGGATAACTTCAAGGAGGTAACAACTAACGAGATCGATCTCAGCGGTAAGGACGGGCGCAATTATTGGGTTGAGGTTAAGACTATAGGATATACGGAAAAAGGCCAGCAAAAAGGATACCTCGCAGTATTCAGGGACATTACGCAGAGAAAACACACTGAAAGAGGACTCAGGTTCCAGAGTAATGTACTTTACAATATTTCAGATGAGGTCAATATCAACGACCTGAACGGCAGGATCATATATGTAAATAAGGCTGTCCTTAAAGAGCTCAATATCAAAAGAGATGACATAATAGGTCAGACTAAATCTCTTCTGACGCCTGACCCTGAATACAACATCAGCAAAACCGATATCATTAAACATGTAAAAGAGAACGGACACTGGGAAGGTGTTGTGGGGAGTTATCTGCCTGACGGAAGAAGAAGGATAGTTTCAACAAGATCAAAGCTCTATTATGACGAGAACAATGTGCCTGTAGGAATTCTTTCGATCTCAACTAACATCACTAAAAAGATCGAAATGCAGAAAGAGCTTAAGCTCAGCGAGAATAAGTACAGCCTGCTGATATCCAATGTATCCGATGTTATATGGACATCCGATAAAGAATTCAACCTCAATT
The DNA here is from genome assembly GCA_028702975.1 of Candidatus Delongbacteria bacterium. Lineage (GTDB taxonomy): Bacteria > UBA4055 > UBA4055 > UBA4055 > UBA4055 > UBA4055. The sequence continues at coordinate 3,307 of JAQVNT010000194.1, read as the reverse complement.
TTATAACAAAGTCTGTCGAAAAATTTTTAGGTTACACTCCGGAACAGCTGCTGATTCTCAAAAAGAGAGAGTATTCCAGCCCTGATACTCTTGAAAAGATACAGAAGATCAGGACAAGATTCCAGAGTAATTTTACCAATGTGAATTTCCCGATCGTTTTCAATGCAGAGCTCATATGCAGCGACAGGACACGGAAATGGGCTGAAGCTAAAATTAATCCCCTTATCGATGACGCCGGCGTTTTTTCAGGATTCGTGGGCGTGTGGAGGGACATAACAAGCTTTATAATTACAAACGAGAGAAATAAATCCCTTGAGGACAGGCTTGCCCAGTCGGAGAAAATGGAGGCTTTGGGAAGGCTAGCCGGAGGCGTCGCACACGATCTGAACAATGTTCTTACCGGCATTGTAGCTTATCCTGATCTTTTACTGCTCAAGATTCCTGAAGACGATCCCATGAGAAAAAAAGTGACTGCGATAAAGAAATCCGGACAGAAAGCGGCCGCGATCGTTGAGGACCTTCTTTCGCTTTCAAGGAGAGGTGTAAATAAATTCACGCCTTTGAACATAAGCACGCTTTTGAACGACATTATGGAATCGCCTGAAGTGGAAAGGCTCAAAGTATATCATCCCGAAGTGAAATTGAAATTCAGCCAGGGTAAAGATGTTCCTTCCATATCGGGTGCGGAATACCAGATTTCAAAAGTCGTTATAAATCTTTTAACCAATGCCTGCGAGGCAATGCCGTCGGGCGGCAGCATTTACATGTCGACCAGGTATGAAAGCTCTTCGAAGGGGCCTCTGAAGTACAAGAACATACCTGACGGAGATTATGCGGTACTCTCTGTTTCAGACGAAGGGATCGGTATTTCTAAAGAGGATCAGAAAAAGATATACGAACCTTTCTTCACAAGCAAAGTAATGGGAAGAAGCGGTACGGGACTCGGAATGGCAGTGGTGTGGGGTACTATCCAGGATCATAACGGCTATATAGAACTTGAAAGTAAGCCCGGAGAAGGTACGACTTTTGAAATATACCTGCCTGCACTTTCTGAATCGGATGCCTTTGAGAACGAGATAAACGGTAAATCATCTATAACAGGGAAAGGCGAGAAAATAATAATTCTCGATGATGAACAAATACAGCTTGAAATCGCAGAAGCTCTTTTCTCGGAGCTGAATTACAAGGTCAGGACTGTTTCCCAGCCTGAAAACGTTGTAAAAGAAATAAGGGATTTCGAACCTGACATTTTGATTCTGGACATGATACTTTCAGACAAACTTGACGGTCTGGATGTATATAGAGATATTCTTTCACAGAATTTGAACGTCAACACTATAATCGTCAGCGGTTTCTCCGAGAGTGAAAGAGTAACGGAAGCGATCTCTCTCGGGGTTAAGAGATACATTAAAAAGCCTTTTACGGTCGATGAGATCGGAAGGGCGATCAGGGATGTCTTAGATAAAAATGATTAGATCCGGAAGCGGAAAAAATATAAAAGAACTTTCTGAAGACGAAAGCAGTGCCCTCAAGATAAATCCGGGTAGCGCAGTATCTTCCCGTTCAGGCGAGGCGTTCGACAGTTATCTGGGGAAAAAGAAGAGAAAGCTTTCTGAAGATGAATTTTTTGAAGGAATAAGAACAGGCGACAGGGTTGTACTGGGTCGCGCGATCACTCTGATAGAAAGCCGGAGAGCAGATGACAACGAGTTATCGAAAAGTATAATAAACAGATGCCTGCCTTTATCCGGTAATTCCGTCAGGATCGGTATAACAGGCGTACCCGGTGCCGGTAAAAGCACATTCATCGAGTCCTTGGGGCTTTACCTGCTCTCGCTGGGCAAAAAGATCGCGGTCATGGCCGTCGATCCCAGCTCGAACAGATCGGGCGGAAGCCTGATGGGCGATAAGACCAGAATGGAAAGACTTTCCGGACACAGCAATGTGTTCATCAGACCTTCCGCCACCTCGGGTTTCCTGGGCGGCGTGAACAGAGCCACGCGGGAGGCGATCATTCTCTCTGAGGCCGCCGGCTACGATGTCATTTTGATCGAGACCGTTGGTGTGGGTCAGTCAGAAGTACTTGTTCATTCAATGGTGGATTTCTTCCTTCTGCTCCAGATAGCCGGTGCGGGGGATGAACTGCAGGGTATAAAGAAGGGTATAATGGAGATGGCGGACGGAATAGCCGTGACCAAAGCCGACGGTGATAATGTGCTGAGAGCTGAAATGTGTAAAAAAGAACTTGAGAACGCCCTTCATTATTCAATGAATTTCGACAACGACTGGGCTGTGAAAGTACTAACTGTCTCCGCTGTTGAGAACAGGTCTGTCGATAAGGTCTGGGAAATGGTGACCAGACACGCGCAGATCATGAAAAATAACGGCAGATTCGAACTGAAAAGGAGATCGCAGACCGCCGACTGGATGAGGGCAACGATAATATCCTCGCTCGAGAACCAGTTCTATCATTCTCCGGAAATAAAGAGCGTGTTCAAGAGGTACGAAGATGATGTCCTAAAAAAAAGAATAACGCCTGTTACCGCTGTAGATGAACTTATAAAGATCTTCAGGTCGAGCCTAAAATGAAAACTTTCGCAATAATACTGTTCGCCGCGCTTTGCGCACATTCTCAGGTGATAGATTTTACCGTTAAGTTCATCTATCCAAAACCCGAGCGTGATCTTATCCTGAAGCTGAATGCCTTCACCGCCGAAATTGAAAAACAGCTTGAAAATTATGACTGGAAATTTCCGCATAAAGATTTTGAGAAGATCGAAACCAATATCAATATCAATATCGAAAAACTTGTTTCTGATATAAATTTTGCGGGAGTTATAACAGTAAGCAGCGGGCTTGTGACGGAAACCAAAACTCCCATAGCTATGAAAAAGGATATTTATTACAGCGAGCAGGGGATGAGTTTTACAATAGCTTATGAAAACGAGCCCGATATAACCGTGCTTAACTCCACTTCGGTCGAGTCAGTGATAATGTTTTATTCCAACCTTGCTCTTGGCGAGGTTTTTGACAGACTGTCATATACAGATCAGAGAAATTTCAAGCTGGAAGGGGATCACTATTTTCAGAAATTATACGAATTTGAAAATCTTCTTTTATCCGCAGGAGACAGGAATACATGGTCAAAAAGGCTCGAAATAATAAATAATTTCAGGCTGAACAAAAATCTGGAAGAAAGAAAAATAAGCGCGTACTTGTACAATGCGGTATATTTTTATAACATCGGAAAAAAGGAAAGGGCTGTTCATTTTATTGAACCCATTATGGATTCTATGTCAAAGAGCAC
>JAQVNT010000193.1 GCA_028702975.1 Candidatus Delongbacteria bacterium | reverse complement strand
CCCGTGTCGTGCCATACCACGAAAAATCCGGCGTTTAGAAACTCCCCCGGCCCATGCCCTCTTCCGCCGAAAATTTTGACCCTCTTTCCGCTCGGATCGAACTTGTGGATCTTTGATTTACGGCTGTCCAAGACATACACATTGCCGTACCGGTCCAGCTCCACATTGTTCAATTGCACCGCGTTGGCCGTATCGGCCTCACTTACCTCGTTCAGGTCAATAGCCACCGCCGGCGTGTCCATATTGATCTTTAGATCCGGATCAGCAGGACCGTTATGATTGATTATCACCCTCACTCCGTCCACATCCTCAACCTTGTAGGACAGGTTTTTGTCGGCACATGAAACGATCAGCATCAGCACCGCCGCTATCCATAACATTTTCTTCATTTTTACATCCTCCGTTTTTTTAAATGCAGACTTCATGTGAATAATTTAACGATACGGACGGACATAACATAACATTTACCTACGAAACGCTGAAATGAAAGTGTAAAAAGCGATTATTATCCGACGGAATGATAAAAGTTATCTTTTTCTCCTCAGAACCCTATTTTTCTTGCCCTATTCTTGCCGTATTCCGTCTCTTCCCTGCACATTTTCTTCAGTTCCTCAAGCTCAGATCTGTTGAGAAGTATCGAATCTATCAGGTATTTTCTGACGATATTATCTATCTGACCGCCGGTAAGTTCGAAATATGACAGTTCTCTTATCCATTTTCTGTCTATATCCTTCATCTTGGACTCCCATATCTTCATTCTTACCGCGGGAGACGGTTTTTCGAATTCTATTTTATATAAGAACCTTCTGTTGAAAGCATCATCCATATTGTTCGTCATATTGGTAGTGGCAAAGAATATCCCGTCGAATTTTTCAAGCTCTTCGAGAAGGATGTTCTGCATGTTGTTGCTCATCTGATCAACGCTGTCTCTCACTTCGATCCTTTTACCGATAAGAGCGTCTGATTCGTTGAAGAGAAGTATGGGCGTTCTTGACAGCGCTTTTTTTGCTTTCCTGTACTCGTTAAAAACCTCTTTGAGCCTTTTTTCGCTCTCTCCCACATATTTATCATTGATGTTCGAAATATCCACCTGAAGAATATCCCTTTTCGTCCTTCTCGCTATTTCATGGACGGTCGCTGTCTTTCCCGTTCCCGGATAACCGTAGAGCAGGCTTACTATTCCCTGAGCGAAACCTCTGGTTTTAAGCTGCTTCACTACTTCCTTGAACCTGTTGCCGTCCAAAGCTTTTGTTATGGTATCCACTTTTACCCCAAGGTCGTTGTCGAAATAGAGTTCCCTGTTTATGCTTTTATGCTTAATATGTTCGGTGAATTTTACCTTTAATTCTCTTTTCTTCTTTTTTATTCTGCTCTCGAATATTTTTTCGTAGGCTTTTTCAGTCAGCTCGAAATCGGGGCTGGACATGTGGCCGAAAGGGAAACCCCTGCTGGTCAGTTCAAGGTATTTATCCTTAAATACAGGCAGATCATCCTCGAATATTTTTTTCATATGAAAAGATACATCTTTGAGGGATTCGTATATTCCCGCAAGAAAATTATTGCAGTCGTCCGCGCCTTCCCCCTTCAGTTTGGTCAGGCAGGCTTTGAAGACCATTATCTTCTCTATGTTCAAATATTTTACCGTTATATGCCTTAAAGGCATTTCTACGCTTATTTTTCCGTATAATGCTTCGAATTCGTCAAAAAATCTGCTTTCGCTGATCTTCTTGGATATCTTTCTGTCAATGATCTCATCAGCGCATTCAAGCACAGAATAAACATCATTGAAGTCGGTGCTGTCAAAAATATCCTCCCCGAGCACTATCTTGGTAAAGACAGATTCATCTATCTGTATGCTTGGATTGAAAGCGTCCCCTCCCTTCTTCCTGCGTCCTTCGGAATTTAAGAGCACGACGCCCTTTTTCTGCATGCTTCTGAGGTCTTTTAGTATTCTCACATAATTCCTGTCCCCTTTTTTGATATGGTCGTTCTCGAATCTTTCCAGCTCCACAAATGAACGCTCCATAGAAAATCTGAGCACGAACGATAAAATAACGGCTTCGTCGAGAGTGAGACCGTAATCTTTCATGATTAGCAAGAGTTCTTCAGTCTGAACAGGCTTAAGAAGGTTCTTTTCGTCCGACGCGACATCGAGAAGCTTGTAGTGTATTGATTCCTTCATATTTTTCTCCGGCTGTTTGTTTAACATAGATGCAATATACGGAGAGGACTCCGCCACATAATGGCGTCGTCGGATCCTATTTTATTTTTTTCGGGATTTTTATAACTCTAGAATCTATTGAACCGGTCTAAAATGCAGATCTGAACTTCTTAGCTTCATCGTAAAAAAGTTTTGTCATATTTTAATAAGAATCTTAGCTTTTACCAGATCAAATGCTTTTTCGCTGTCATATACGATTGAGGGTCTGAGCAATCCGTGTATATCGCCTGTAAATTCCTTATCTTCTATCTTTTTTTCGAGATTTGATATAAAATTTTTAGAGCTTGGTATTTGAGTTTCGTTGTAATTCATGTATTTACGAAAAGAATCTACGATCCGGTCTATTTTCATATCAGCATGAGTCAGAGCCCAGTATAAATCGAACAGATCTCTCCCTTTTCTTCTTTGGTATAAAGCTCTCAACTTTGTGCCTAACAATTCTTCTATCTCATAAGTTTTAATTTTCGCGTCTGAAGAGTACCATCCGCTGTCTGTTGTAAAGGACTTTTCATTTATCCCGTAAACACATAATTTTTCACGGCAGTTTATTTCAATTTTAAGTTTCATTTTTTTTACCGGAGCTATCTCTGATTCATACTGATACTTGATCATATTATTACTGCGTCTCTGTTCTATCGATCTCTTTCCTTCGATGAACGATAATATTTTTTCCAGTCTTTGAAAAATAGGCTTGATAGGTGATGATACCACTTGAACCAGGTCTATGTCTTCAGAGTATCTGCTTTGTGGGCTTAAAAACAGTTTATGAAGAGCAGTTCCGCCTCTGAATGCAAAATTATTACTTATAAGGTCATCTGAAAACAATTCCACGACAGCTCTTTCGATTATAAGATCCTGCTCTACCTGAAAATCATCCGGCCATGGTGCTTTTGATCTCCATTCTTCAATATAACTCCTAGGTATCATATAAACCTTCTAATTCTAAGTTTTGAATTACTTTCCATTTAGTATTTTTTGCGCAAATATCTTTTCCGCCTGAACAGAGTTCGATATATGTAATTTTATCTGTATTTAGAGCTTTGAAAAGAGCATCGGACAGGTTCTCATTCTTGAAATATATGTCCATTAAAAAACCAAGCCTCTGAACAGCAGGAGTGCTTTTATAACTTTTTGCAGTTTGGGTCAGATTTTTTTTATTTACTGCTTCCTGCAATTCGTCAATAATCGCCAGTGTCCTCGTAATTCCTCCATAATTCTTATTAAAAAAGATCAGATCGAGCATCGTAAGCTCAGGGCTTGAAACATTTACATAACCCGCATCCGATTTTTTCTTCACGATATCTTTAGAATGAAAATTGTTATTAACTGAGAATGATATCTGTATGTTGTTTTTTTCTATTCTTCTCAAAGGAGGCGAATTAATTATAACCTGATACTCCATAGGCTGCTGATGAGAAGCACCGTGAAGAGATGCTGCCGTAAACAACCCGAGATAGTAATCCCTTCCCAGATATTTCATCATATCATCAATAAAAAGATATATCGGGAGCATTCCTTTAGCTGAATATTCCGGAGGAATAATAATATAGAATCCCTGCCTTAACTGAACTATTGTTTTTTTTACCTTTAACCTGAATAACGATTGCTGCAAAGCTTTTTCCGAGGCGTCAAAATACTCCCTCAATTCCTTCAGAGTGATAGAATACCTGCCCATTGATCTTGCTTTAAAAACATAATCTTCAAGCCTGATCGTTTTAATCATACTGGAACTGCTTTCTGTTTTCATATATCTACCTTTTTCGTAGTATTATGCAAATATAACA
>JAQVNT010000008.1 GCA_028702975.1 Candidatus Delongbacteria bacterium | reverse complement strand
GACGACGATGTCATCAATACCGCCGGCCACCTCGTCAGCCCGTTCGAAGTCGAATCGGCGCTTCTCGAGCACCCCGCCGTAGCGGAGTCAGCTGTGGTCTCCAAGCCTGATGAAGTCAATATGGAGGTCGTTAAGGCTTTCGTTACATTAAAGCCGGGATTCGAACCCGATGATGACCTTGAGCTTGAGATAATGAACTTCATCAGGAAAAAACTGTCCCCTCTCGCCATGCCACAGGAGATCGAATACTTAGAAAAGCTGCCTAAAACAAGAAGCGGCAAGATCATGAGAAGGATGCTCAGGGCTCAGGAATGGGGTCAGGACATAGGCGACACTTCAACGCTCGATGACGAATAAAAATAAATGAAAAATAAAAAAACAGGAGAAGCAAAATGGACGAAATGAAAGATGTAGTTCTTAAGTATGTAATAAACGAATATCTGGAAGACGAAGATGAGGTGCTCACCTACGAAACCCCTTTAATTTCAGGCGGCATCGTGGACTCTTTTTCGATGGTCTCGTTAAAAAGGTTCCTCGAGAACAAATACAAGATCTCTATACCTGACGACAAAGCTACTCCGGAAGCTTTCGACAGCGTGACCAAGATCGTAAAACTCGTAAACGAATTTTTGAAGTAGGAGACCCGATATGGCTTACAGCGATAAAATAAGAAACATATATACTTCCACGATCGACGAAATAAGGGAAAAGGGAATATTCAAGCAGGAAAGATATATTCACTCGTCCCAGGCGGCGGACATTGAGGTCGAATTCCCCACTGGTTCCGCTCTGAAAAAAGTTATCAACATGTGCGCGAACAACTATCTGGGTCTTTCAAGTCATCCGGATGTGATCAAAGCTGCCCACGAAGGTCTTGACACAAGAGGCTACGGCATGTCATCGGTCCGTTTTATCTGCGGTACGCAGGACATCCACAAGGAGCTTGAAAGAAAGGTCACCGAATTCTTAGGTACCGAAGACACGATCCTGTTCCCTTCCTGCATGGATGCGAACGCCGGTGTTTTCGAGGCTATACTTACCAAAGATGACGTTATGATCTCCGACAGGCTGGTCCACGCTTCGATCATCGACGGGATCAGACTTGCGCCGGCCATGCACGACACTTTCAAGCATTCCGATATGGCGCATCTTGAGGAAAAACTTCAGCTTCATGCCGACAAGAGGCTAAAAGTCGTCATCACCGACGGCGTGTTCTCAATGGACGGCGATACTGCCAAGCTTGACGAAATGGTGGCGCTGTGTGAAAAATACGACGCGATGCTTTTCGTTGATGAATCTCATTCTTCAGGATTTATCGGCAAAACAGGCAGAGGAACTCATGAAAAATACGGCGTTATGGGCAAAATAGATATTATTACCACCACTTTCGGAAAAGCACTAGGCGGAGCTTCGGGCGGATGCGTGTCGGGCAGGAAGGAACTTGTCGAAATGTGCCGTCAGAAAGCAAGACCTTACCTTTTCTCCAACACTATAGCTCCCGTGGTGGTTTCAGGCGTGAACACGGTTCTGGACATTCTTTCAAAAAGCACCGAGAGAAGGGACAAGCTTGAAAAGAACACGGAATTCTGGAGAAAAGGTCTCACTGAAGCAGGGTTCGTCTTAAAAGACGGTGACACTCCTATCGTGCCGGTAATGCTTTTCAACGCAAAACTTTCCCAGGACTTCTCAAAAGCACTGTACGAAGAAGGAATATACGCAATCGGGTTCTTCTTCCCGGTAGTTCCGCAGGGTCAGGCAAGGATAAGAACGCAGATCTCGGCCGGGCATGAGATACATCACCTTGAAAAAGCGCTTGAAGCTTTTATAAAAGTCGGTAAAAAATTCGACATACTCGGAAAGACGAAGCAGGAGATAATCGCAAAATACGGACAGTAAGGCTGATTTCCGGTATGTGACGAAATGAAATATTATACATTAAAGCTATAAACAGCGGAGATATCAATTGGCATTCGACAGGGAAATGAAGAAGTTCTACACCGATCAGCTTGAGCAGATCAGAGAAGGCAACCTTTACAAACAGGAAAGAAAGATACTGTCGGCGCAGTATGCGGATATCGATGTCGAACATCCCAAAGGAGTAAGATCCGAAGGCATAATAAACATCTGCTCGAACAATTATCTAGGCATGTCGAACCATCCTGAGGTAATAATCGCGGCCAGGGATATTCTGACAACGAGAGGCTACGGGATGTCCTCGGTAAGGTTCATCTGCGGCACCCAGGATATTCATGTCGAGCTCGAAAACAAAATGTCCCTTTATCTGGGCATGGACGACACGATACTTTACTCGTCCGCTTTTGATGCGAATCTCGGTGTTTTCGAGGCTCTTCTCGACGAGGACTGCGCGATCTTCACTGACGCACTGAATCATGCCTCGATAATTGACGGAACGAGGCTTTGTAAGGCTAAAAAGATCAGATACGCGAATAACGATATGGACGATCTTCAGCTTAAACTGGAAGAGGAGAGGGATTACAGAATAAAACTTATCGTAACCGACGGCGTATTTTCCATGGACGGTACGGTGGCGAAAGTGGACAAGATCTGCGAGCTGGCAAAAATGTATAAAGCTCTGGTAATGGTCGACGATTCTCACGCCACAGGTTTTATGGGTAAGACCGGAAGAGGCACTCATGAGCTAATGAATGTCATGGGCGAAGTGGACATCATCAGCACCACTTTCGGCAAAGCTCTCGGCGGAGCGTCCGGCGGCTGCATTTCAGGAAGGCAGGAGATAATCGATATACTCAGGCAAAGATCAAGACCGTATCTCTTTTCAAACTCTATTTCTCCGGTGGTTGTGGGAGGTGTGCTTAAAGTAATGGAAATGATAATGCATTCGTCAGAAAGAAAAGAGAAACTGGACAGGAACACACAATTCTGGAAAAACGGTCTTCAGGAAGCGGGTTTCATTTTGACCTCAACACAAAGCCCGATCGTCCCAGTAATGCTCTTCAACGCAAAACTTTCTCAGGATTTCTCGAAGACGCTGTACGAGGAAGGCGTTTACGCAATAGGGTTCTTCTATCCGGTAGTACCGAAAGGTAAAGCGAGAATAAGGACTCAGATATCTGCAGCCCACGAAAAGCATCATCTCGAAAAGGCTCTCGACGCATTCATAAAAACCGGGAAAAAGTACGGAATACTAGGGAAGTCGCGGGAAGAGATAATCGAAATGTACCCGATCTCGGATAAATTATAAAAGGCAGGAATGGAGCCCGGAAGCAAAATAAATGACAGATATGAGATAATCCGTCTTCTAGGAGAGGGCGGTATGGGCAACGTTTATCTGGTAAAGGATTTTGTTGAGAACAGGGTAGTCGCGTTAAAGCTCATCAAGGATAAATTCTTTTCGAACAAGGCGATCGACAGGTTCAAGAACGAGTTTAAGATCGTAAGCGCGCTGAAGCACCCCAACATCATCAAGGTTTACGACCTTGATGTTTACAAGGAGACAGACACATATTTCTTCACGATGGAGTTCGTAGAGGGTGAAAACCTTACAACTGCTTTTCCGGATCTTTCTTACAAGGAAAAACTGGAGATACTTCTTCAGATCGCGAGAGGTCTTAATTACATCCATAACAGGCACATAATCCATTTTGACATCAAGACGGACAACATATTTCTGATAAAAGAAAAGGAAGGAATTAAAGCGAAGATCATGGATTTCGGCCTCGCTAATCTCGTTGAAGATTTTTCAGGAAAAGTAAGGGGAACTCTTATATACATCGCTCCCGAAGTTCTTCTTAAAAAGGATATTGATTACAGGGTGGACCTGTACTCTCTGGGCATGGTCATCTATTATATTTTTTCCGGAAAACTCCCGTTCGATGAATGTAAATCGGTCAAGGAGATCGTTCAGAGAAAACTTGAGGAATCCTTCCGTGAAGAGGTAGCTTTCAGCTCGATCCAGGAAAATTTCGTAAAAAATCTTATAAAAGACCTCTGCGCGGCAAGAAAAGAGGACAGGATCCATTCCGCACAGCAGCTTATTCTTTATCTCGAGACAGCTCTGGAAATGAACATAAGGGAGGAAGAAGAGCGTATTGAGACCATCTTCAACAACGAGTATTACGACAAGACTAATCTTCTTACCGAACTCCAGGATGAATATCTGAATTTCTGCCTGAGAACTGAAAAGCGGACAGGAATGCTGATATCGGTGATATCGGAGAACGGGAACGGCAAGACGCAGCTGATGGATTCGTTCAACATCAGATCCCAGCTTAACAGAATTCCTTCACTCTACCTCACCGTTGAGAAAGAGGAAAGTACAGTGAATATATTTTTCAGAAAACTGATCTTCGGACTTATAGGTTTTCTGGACAAGAACGAGACTGGCAGCGAGATCTTTGAAAAAGCGAACGGATTGATAAATTCCGACGGGACTTTCGTACAGGACAAAGAGCTGATCTTTAAGATCAGAACCATCCTTAAAGATATTTTTGACAACCTGAACACAAAGCAGTCGATCCTTCTGCTGATAGATGATATCACCAACCTTGAGGAAACAGGTAAAGACCTGATGAATTATATTTTCAACATCGCCGTTACATCGCCTTTGTTCGTTATTCTGTCTATTGATATCGACCTTGTTGACAGGGAGGAATGCAAACTTAAGTCATACGAGGACATATACTATCTGATACCTCCAAAAAGGTACTATATCGAAAATCTTAAGATCGGTGATGTGAAGAAATACATTTCTTTTCTTTTAAGAACATCTTCCGATAACATTGACGACAGGATAATTCCCTATGTGCTGAAAGAAAGCAACGGCAATATGTTCCTGGTCAAAAGCTACCTCGAATTTCTGATAACCCACAAATATTTCAACCTTAAAGAGGGAAAATACGAATTTGAGTTTCCTGAAAATATCAGTTATCACTCAAAGATACTCGATATTTATCAGGCAAGGTTCGCAAATCTTTCACAGAACGAAAAATTCATATTCCTTTTCATAGCCGGAAAATTCGATGAAGGCGCTAATTATGAAAAGATCAGGCACATATTCGATATTGATGACCTAAGAAGCATCATGTCCAAGCTTCAGAGAATGAGCCTTATCGATTTCAGGATCAAAAGAGGGGATAAATACTATTTTATTAAAAACGAGAATTTCACAAAAGTTATAAGGAATGTTTCGAAAGAAGACAGGCAGAGTTTTTATGACAGGCTGACAGAATACTACGGAGCAAAGAAAAAAAGAAGCCTTATAACCTACACATACTGCCTTATCAAATCATCCGCTGAAGGAAAGATCAAAAAAAAACAGCTCAAGGAAACGATCGAATACTGCAGGGAGCACAATCTCAATATAGACAGAAAGAATTTTCTCATCTTCTATTATAAAAGTTTCAATATTACCACAAAAACGAGGATATCGATACTCAAGGACCTCTACCTTCTGCTTATATCGATGGGCAGTTTTGACGAAGCGTTCATTTACTATAAAGAGCTTTTGAAGAACATTAAGTTACCAAAAAGATCTCCGGAGTATGCCCAGATAATTTCCGACAGTATTTGTTTTTCCAGAACCCAGATTTCCTTACACAAAAAATCCGAGTTCCTGCAGAAGGCATCGTCAGTACTTAAAAAGTCGGGTGATCTTGACCAGTATTTAAAGGTGCTTTTCAAGAGGCTGACTTTTCTAACAAGGACAGGAAGGATAAAAATATGTAAGGATCTGATAGATCACGAACTGAAAAAGAATTCATCAGCAATGGATGAAACGACGCGGAAAGCTGTTCTTGCGACAGGAGAATATTTTGCAAGTGCATCTTTAATACAGAAATCCGAAATTTATCTGAAACTTATACACATTTACAAGTATCTCGAGGCGGATTTTGTTTATCCGAATGAAACTCTTGATATAAACCTGACGCTGGTATTCGATCTTATAGTTAAAAGAAAGATCAGGACTGCCGCGGAACTTTGCGAAACGCTTCTCAAGAACCCCTCACATGATCTTAATAAGGTCGAGGAGCTCACTCTTAATTATCTTTACGCAAATCTGATGCTCAGGAGCGGCAAGCTTAAGAAAGCCTACGAACTGTTGTCGGCGATAGAGCAGATATCAGTTAAAAAAGCCATAGGCAATAACCTGATAACTGTGATCTCCGATAAGGTGGAGGCTATGACGAACATGAGGATGACGGCCTCAAAAGTCGATAATGAATATGAAAAAGCCATCACGCTGGGTAAAAGATTCAGGGATTACCTGGGACTTTTCAGAATATACAGCAAATACATTAACTTTCTGATCGGTACTGGCAGGTGGCGTGACGCGGAGATAAACATAAGATTTGCAATGAATTTGATATCAAAAGTAGCAAATAAAGACGAGATAAAGAGATTTATTGTTTCTCTGGCTTACTATCATTACATAATAAAGGACCCTGAAGGATTTACGCATTATAAGAAGAATATTCTGCGCATCTATCCCGAACTGGAAAATTCCGCAGGGATAAAGCTGCTGTTCAGCCAGATCGAACTGCTTTTCTCCATGTATTCGACAGAAGTAACGGGAAAAATAATTCAGGAGATACCGAAAGCTTCATCCAGATATATAAAAATGCTTCTCTCAATGAAATACTTCAATAATTCCGTTAACAACTATTCGGACCCTGCGGAGAGGTCCGGGCTTGTAAGTCATATTGAGGAGCTGAAGTCTTCTTTTACGGATACTCCGCATATATACGATTATTTTGATGTGATCGAAAGCCTGATGAACGAAAATTATGCCCAATCGCTGAAGATTACGGTAAAACTCGGAAAGGATAACTATGCAAAAGGATATATTTTTGACAGTTATTTCCCTATACTTTCCTCGTATTTCTATTTCAGGAACAGATCGCAGAAAAGAAATGCGGATTTTTTCGAGGATAAACTAAATCTTCTTTCCGAAAAGCTGATGAGCAATATGCCGTCGGAAAAGAGAGAGAATTTTCAGACTAAATACTGGGCTATATAATCATTTCCGGAGGAAGCAGATGGATAAGTTCAGAAAAAAATTGATCAAGTATAATGCGGACAGTATAATCTACGAGTCTGACCAGTATCATTACTTCAACAGCCATAAAACCTTTATTTGCGACGAGTCGGTCGGGTGGAGGCCCAGAGTGGATGTTTATGAGGTGAAAGATGAACTTTTCATTGTCGCCGATCTCTCTTACATCGAACCTGAAAGAGTAGAGGTGGAAGTTGACGATGACCATCTGGTGATCAAAGGGACGAGGGATCAGATAGGTTGCGATAAAAAGAGGCATTACCATAAGATGGAGATAGATTTCGGACCGTTCGAAAGAGTTGTCAATCTGCCTTTTAAAATAGATCTGTCAACTGTAAAACAGTGTTACAGGCATGGTTTTTATATAATAACAGCAAAAAAGCTATAATATTTTTATCCGGAGGACAAAATGCCAGCGCAAAGCAATAATCAGAACAGAAAGTCATTCCCCATTCCTGACAGATTGCCCATACTTCCGCTAATGAACATGGTTGTTTTTCCAAATGTGATCATGCCCCTCATTGTAAATGACGAATCCCTTATCAAACTTATCAATGATTCATTAAGCTCAACAAAAATAGTGGGTATTTTCGCCAACAAACCTGATGATACCGGATCTTCGAAGAAGTCTGAAATTTATAATATCGGTACAGCAGTACTTATACTAAGGATGTTCCGCGGCGACAGGGACAATTCCGCAAGATTATTAGTTCAGGGTCTGGGCAGAATAGAACTTAAAAAGATTGAAAAAGAAACCCCTTATATTATCGGCAAAGTGGAGCACCTGAAGGAAAAAAAGACGCAGAGTCTTAAACTGACCGCACTCTTGAGATCTGTTACAGAAACTTTTACAGAGATCATCAACCTCTCCCACAACATCCCTGACGAGCTCAGAATAGCTCTCAATACTATAAAAGCTCCGTCGAAAGTCGCGGATTTTATAGCTTCAAATCTCAACCTGACCATTGATAAAAGGCAGAAAATACTTGAAGAGACCGATATCGAAGAACGGCTTATCCTGCTTTCATCTTATCTCAACAAAGAGCTTAAGCTGCTGAAACTGACCACAAAGATCCAGGAGGATGTAGATGAAGAGCTGGAAAAAGACCAGAAGGACTATTATCTCAGAGAGCAGCTCCGGGCAATAAAAAAAGAGCTCGGCGAAACAGAGGACGAATCACAGGAGCTTGAAGAACTTCAGAAGAAACTTTCAAAGAAAAAACTTCCCGATCAGGCTCAAACTGCGGCTAAAAGGGAGTTGAAGAGACTTAACAGGATGTCGTCGGCTTCAAGCGAATACACAGTTGCGAGAACTTATCTGGACTGGCTGCTCGACCTTCCGTGGAACGAGGAGGAAAGCGGCGAGATAGACATCGAGAAAGCAAGAAAGATACTGGACGAAGATCATTACGGACTTAAGGAGATCAAAGAAAGGATACTTGAGTATATGGCTGTGAGAAAACTCACGGAAAACGCAA
Organism: Candidatus Delongbacteria bacterium; assembly: GCA_028702975.1. Taxonomy (GTDB): domain Bacteria; phylum UBA4055; class UBA4055; order UBA4055; family UBA4055; genus UBA4055. Next base: position 7,731 of record JAQVNT010000008.1, on the reverse strand, counting down.
AAGGAAGCATACTCTGCCTTGTGGGACCTCCGGGAACAGGCAAGACATCGATAGGTAAATCAATAGCAAGAGCGATGGGAAGAAAATTCGCGAGAGCCTCACTGGGCGGGGTCCGGGACGAGGCAGAGATCAGAGGTCACAGAAGAACATATATAGGATCGATGCCGGGAATAATAATCAAGCAGCTCAGGCACGCAGGCGTAAGGAATCCTGTAATGATGCTCGACGAGATAGACAAACTGACCAGCAGCAACCAGGGCGATCCGGCGGCCGCGCTTCTTGAAGCGCTTGATCCGGAACAGAACTCCGCATTCGTCGATCATTATCTGGATGTTCCGTTCGATCTTTCAAAGATCATGTTCATTATGACGGCGAATTATCCTGAATATATTCCGGAGCCCCTTTACGACAGAATGGAGATAATTGAATTCCCTAGCTATATAATACAGGAAAAGGTAGCTATTGCCGAGGGATACATCATAAAAAGGCAGATGAAACAGAATGGTCTGGTCGCCAGAGATATAAAGTTCACCAGGAAGGCCGTTGAGCATATAGTTCAGAACTTCACCCGAGAGGCCGGCGTGCGTAAACTGGAACAAAGGATCGAAAAGATATGTAGAAAAGTTGCGGTGATGAAAGCGAAAGGCGAAAAGACAGGTGTAAAAGTAGATGAAAAGAAAGTCAGGGAATATCTCGGCAACAAGTTTATCACACCGGAAATGGCGAACAGAAAAGATGAGGTAGGTGTATGCACCGGTCTTGCATGGTCGCCGGCCGGAGGATCGATATTATTCATCGAGGCAAATCTGATGAAAGGCACCGGAAGGGTAAAGATAACAGGCCAGCTCGGAGAAGTCATGAAAGAATCGGCTGAAATAGCGATAAGTTATATGAGGGCAAACGCAGACTATCTCGGGATAGATCTTAAAAAATATGATAAATCCGATCTTCACATCCATGTTCCCGACGGAGCTACGCCAAAAGACGGACCTTCAGCCGGACTTGCAATTACGACAGCTATAATATCGCTTTACACAAAAAATCCAGTAAGCAGAGATGTGGCGATGACGGGAGAGATCTCGCTCAGGGGCAAAGCAATGGAAATAGGGGGTTTGAGAGAAAAAATAATCGCTGCTCAAAAAGCGAGGATAAAAACCGTAATTATACCTCGGGATAACCTGAAAGATCTGGAAGAAATCCCCAAAGAAGTGCTGGACAATCTGGATATAAAATCAGTAAAGCATATAGACGAAGTACTTAAAATAGCCTTAAAAAAGAAAATAGGGGGCAGAAAAAAAGTATAATTTTCACTTGCTAAATCAAGTTTTTTTGAGTTTTTTACAGACTCTTTCAAAAACTGATGTATAACGTAACGGAGAAAAAGATGCGTTTAATACTTATAAACCTGATGATATTTGTAATGACCGCTTTGCTCAGTGCTGAAACCTGCGTAGATAAGAAAAAGCTTTATGAAGATAAGCTCGATGCATGGAAAGAAATCGAGACCAGAATGAAGAGCACGGATATTACAAAGGCTCAGTATGACGAACTGCTTCCAAAATATAATCTTCTTTGGGAAGAATCCGAGAACCTGAGAAAAGATTACCTGAAGTGTAAAGACGAATCAGAAAATCTTCACAAAGCATCATATAATCAGGGGATACAGCTGAAAAAAGATAAAAATCTCAAAGAAGCCCTTGAAAAATTCAAAGAAGCAATTGCAATTAAAAACGATTTCGATGAAGCTTACTACCAGGCTGCGGATGTATGTGCCGACCTTGGTAATTTTGGCGAAATGGAAAAATACCTGGAAGGATTGAAGAACACCGAGGACAGGGGAAAAATTTATTATAAGGTCGGCAACGATATAATCCATTCCAATCCCGACAGGGCCATCGAATATTATTTGAAGATGTCAAAATACTACAAACCGGAAAACGCGTTCTATCTGATAGGCGGAGTTTATGTCACAAAAAAGAACGATCCGGGAAAAGCAGTCGAGTATTATCAGAAAGCACTTAAGCTTGATCCTAAAGACCATAAGATATATAATGCTTTGGGCGGTAGTCTTGTAGAGCAGAGCAATGTCGTAAAAGGAAAAGAAGAGAAGGATAAGTTGACCGAAGAAGCCATTTCGGTTTTTCTTAAAGGCATACAGCTCGGACCGAAAGGCTACAGAAAATTCTACGAACTCTGCGTCAGGCTTTCCCAGCTATACAATGTACAGGGAAGGGCGATAAGCGCGCTGGAATATGCCGATAAAGCGATCACCTACAGCAAGGACGCAAAATACAGTCTCGGTCATCTTGAGCGGGCAATAGCGCTTGTTAAAATGAAAAAATATGACGAGGCTAAAAGATCTCTTCTGATAGCGCAGGAGGATTTTCTAACCAAGCAGTCCGTCGAGTTCTGGCTCGGTGAAATTGAAAGATTAAGAAATTAATCCTTACCAAAGTGAGGAGGTTAAGATGATGATAAGATATCTAACTGTTATAGCGGCGTTTCTGCTGCTTTTCGGATGCGCAACCAGATCCAAGTTTACGATCGATGAAGAAAGGCCGGGAACAAAGATCGAGTCGGTTAAAGCCGCTGAAGATATTATGACGGATGAGGAAGGGAAAGAATTTTATAAGACAAAGCTTGAGCCGCACTGGTCAAAATTCAGGTGGATCAAGAACCGTAAGGTGCCTGTATATGCAGATGAATCCAAATTTGCCGAACCTGTAACCTATGTTTACTCAAGAGAATTCGTAGAGGTGGTTGACGGAAAGCTCGGTCTCGAACTGACAAGGATAAGGGTATTTAATAAAGAACGCGGCTACATTGAAGGTTTCACCAAGAACAAATTCTTCTTTGACACTGATTATTACTCTGAACCTTATGAGCTCACCGAGATGGAGATAGTAAGAAGGAAGAACGAAGTCGAAAAACAAAAGAAACGCGAAGAAGAAAGGCAGCGTAAAAATATTGAGATGCAGAAGGAGAAGGAGTATAATCTCGCGATCGCAACGGCGAGAAATGATACCAGATCCGTGATGAAAATGACATACCAGCAGCTCTCGTCATATCTTACCCCGACCTATGCGGAGGATCTTGTTTATACGCAGAACGCCACTAAAACCCTTAAATTCACTGGTAAACAGACTTCGTTGTATTTCAGCATGAAGGAGGGTCAGGTTATAGGTCTTCATGTTATAAATAATTCCGACGGTTTTTCAAATGAGGACGCAAATGTTCTTATATTTGAACTGATAGGAGAGATATTCTACAGCGTTGAAGATATTGAGAACATAAATAAATACATTATAAGAAAGAAGGGTATTTTCGAGAAGACCGAATATCCCATGAGCATAAAATTCGACAACAGCAAGCAAAACCCGATAATTGAATTCTCGATAGGCGAGTTTACCGGTATCGAATAAAATGTAATGTTATGAGATACCGTAGCATAAAAAGACGCGTTTACGCGTCTTTTTATTCGGAAGATGCAGATAGAGTTAACTTAAAAAGGCATTAATGGTCAAAGAAGCAAAAAATACGAATCTGGCACAGAACAAGAAGGCTTTCCACGATTACGAGATACTTGAGAAATATGAAGCCGGAATAGTTCTAGTGGGAAGTGAAGTCAAATCGATCAAAGCAGGAAAAGTATCGCTGAAGGAATGTTACGCCAGATTTTTCGATAACGAGCTTTTTATTGTGGGAATGCATGTCTCGGAGTTCAGAGAGGCGAACATTTTCAATCATGAAACGACAAGGAACAGAAAGCTGTTAATGAAGAAAAAGGAACTGAAAAAACTTCAGATTAAACTTCAGAATACGGGACTGACCGTCATACCCTTAAGAATATACAGAAAGATGCATCTTATAAAGGTCGAGATAGGGCTCTGCAAGGGCAAAAGGGAATACGAAAAGAGAGAAGCGATAAAGGAAAGGGAAGTAAAACGGGAAATGGACAGGATCACAAAATCTTTCAATAAATAAAAAAAAGGCTGCGCGAGGCAGCCTTTTTCATTTTGTTTATTTACCCTTTTTGACTTCCTTGATCCTAGCAGATTTACCTCTTCTTTCTCTGAAGTAGTATATTCTGGCCTGTCTGACCTTACCTTCTTTTACCACAACGATCTTATCGATGAAAGGAGAGTTCAGAGGAAGTATTTTCTCAACGCCGATGCCGTTCGATATTTTTCTTATCGTAAAAGTTTTTCCGACGCCTGTTCCCTTTACCTGAATGACAACACCGGAGAAAACCTGTACCCTCTCCTTGTTGCCCTCGACTATCCTGATATGCACATCAAGAGTGTCCCCGGCTTTGAATTCCGGTCTGTCAGTCTTGACCTGATCAGTATTAAGTGAATGTAAAAAATCCATCTTTTACCCCGTTATTTTAATTTTTCATTATACTTTTCAAACAGATCCGGCCTTTTAAGCCCGGTTCTCTCCAGAGAGTCGTTCATCCGCCATTTGTCTATAGACTTATGATTGCCCGACATGAGCACTTCGGGAACCTCATGACCTTCAAAGACGGGCGGTCTGGTGAAATAGCCGCAGTCCAGAAGTCCGTTCTCAAAAGAGTCCGAGTCGGCGGAACCGATGTCCGATATCACTCCGGGGATCAGTCTGCAGACCGAGTCGGCTATCATCGCGGCGGGAAGTTCTCCGCCGGTCAGAATGTAGTCGCCCGTCGAGATGAACCTGTCAATGTAATTCTCGATCCTCGCGTCTATCCCCTTGTAATGCCCGCAGATGATGATCATGTGCTCCAGCTCCAGAAATTCTCTCGCGATCATCTGCGAATATACTTCTCCGGCGGGCGTGGGCATGATAACGGTGGACTTTGGAGTCTTAAGGTCTCTTATCGCCTTCACAAAAGGCTCGACCTTCATTATCATTCCGGGACCTCCGCCGTAAGGAGAGTCATCGACCGTTCTGCGTCTGTCGTCAGTCCAGTCCCTCAGATCGTGTACTTTAAGCTCAATAAGGCCTTTTTCCTGTCCGATCCTCAGTATGGATTCTCCGACAAACCCGGTTAACAGCTCCGGTAAAGCGGTTACAATGTCAATCTTCATCAGGAAGCATTCCGTCTGTAAGTTGTACCGTGATCCGTTTGTTTTCTATGTCAATATCCTTTATAAACTGCTTTATCGCAGGTATAAGAACATCCTGTCCCTTATGGTCAACAACATAAATGTCGTTTGAGGACATGTCTATCACATCTTTCATCTTCCCTATAAGATCGCCGCTCTTCAAATAAACAAGGCATTCCAGAAGGTCTTCTATGAAATAGCAGTCTTTCGGTGGTTTTACCCTGTCTTTTTTGCTCACGGTTATCCTGTATCCGGTAAGTTCTTTAGCCTTTTCTTCCGTGTCGATCCCCTTAAGCTTAACAATGATCCTGCTGTCATGGTAGGTCACTTTTTCAACGTCAAGCTCAAAAGGCGTTCTTTTCTCTCTGGTCAGGAAGAATTTCTTCATGGCTCCGAACCTTTCCGGGAAAGATGTGAGTGAAACTATTGTCAATGAACCGTTCAATCCCGCTGTTCTGCCTAATTTTCCTACGAATATATAGTCGCCGGGACTGATCATTTTATGCTATTCAGCCTTGTTCTCTTCAGCAGCGGGAGTTTCAGCTACAGCCGCTTCTGCCGCTTTTTTAGCTTCTTCTTCTGCCTTCTTTGCATCCTCGGCTGCTTTTTTAGCAGCTTCGGCTGCAGCTGCAGCGGCTTTCTTATCGGCTTCTATCTTCGCTTTGGCTTTTTTGGAAAGTATTTTTTTCTCAACAGGTTTTTTGTTCTTCTTCTTTTCCTGAATGAGCAGCCAGTTTCTGTGAGCTTCCTCGATCTGCTCATCAGTATATTTCCTGATAGGTTCTCCGTTCTCGTCAAGTACGGCGATGTACTTTATTACCGGCTTGCCGTCAGCGCCTTTTTTCTCGACTTTCTGCTTTTTGATCCTTCTCAACATGTCATATTTCAGCATGATCCCTACTTCGCTGAAAAGGTTTCTGACAGTCGGTGAAGGCTGCGCTCCGTCAAGAAGCCATTTTATCGCTTTCTCAGCTTCTATCCTCAGTCTTTCGGCTTTTCCTGAAGCCGCTGGATTGTAAAGACCGATCTTTTCGATGTAATCACCGTCTCTTCTTTTTTTTGAATCGATCGCGATGATCCTGTAGAAGGGGGCTTTTTTCTTCCCCAGTCTGGTCATTCTCAGTTTAACCATTTTTCCTCCGGTTATTTGTTTTATGTAATTTAATGAACGGCCGGGAACCAGTCCGGTACGCCCATTACACAATTAATACGGCCTTGCCGGAGCTTTCGCCCCGAACATTCCTCTGGCCAGTTTATTGAATCCTATCTTTCTTATCTGTCTCATCATCATGTTCATCTGCTCGAACTGTTTGATGAGCTGATTTATTTCCTGAACGCTCCTGCCCGAACCTCTGGCGATCCTTAATTTCCTCGATCCGTTGAGAAGCTGGGGTTTATTCCTTTCCTTTTTCGTCATCGAATGGATTATAGCCTCGATCTTGACAAAAGCTTTTTCGTCTATATCCATTGCATCGAGCTTGTTTCCGATCCCGGGCATCATTTTGAGCATCGATTTTATTGAACCCATTTTCTTGATCTGCCTTATCTGAGCCAAAAAATCCTCGTAAGTGAAATCCTCTTTCTCGATCTTTCTGGCTAGTCTTTCCGCCTCGGACTGATCCATGCTGTCCTGAGCTTTTTCGACGAGCGACAGGATGTCGCCCATGCCGAGTATTCTCTGCGCAAGCCTGTCCGGATGGAAGGCCTCGATCTCGTCCAGTTTCTCGCCGGTACCCACGAACTTGATAGGCTTGCCGGTCACCTCGCGGATCGAAAGCGCCGCTCCTCCTCTCGAATCCCCGTCCATCTTGGTCAGGATCACTCCGTCAAAGTTGAGCTTTTCGTTGAATTCGGCGGCTGTCGTCACGGCGTCCTGCCCGATCATACTGTCGGCCACGAAAAGTATCTCGTGCGGCTGAACCCTTTCTTTTACACGGATTAGCTCGTTCATCATCGCTTCATCGATGTGGAGCCTTCCGGCCGTGTCGAGTATTATAAGATCGTTCCTGTTCTCTTTTGCGAACTCAAGCGCGTTGACGCAAATGGCGGCCACATCTTTCGAGTCCTCGGAATAAACGGGTATATTGAGCTGTTTGCCGAGTGTCTTGAGCTGATCGATCGCGGCCGGTCTGTAAATGTCCGCGGCTACCATGAGCGGTCTGCTTTTGTTCTTTTTGCGGAAGTAGCTGGCCAGCTTTGCGGTATGGGTGGTTTTACCTGAGCCCTGGAGCCCGCACATCATGATCACTGTCGCCGCGCCTTTCTGCATAATAACTTCAGCCGTTCCTCCGCCGAGAACCCTTACAAGCTCTTCGTGAATGAATTTTATAATGAGCTGACCCGGCGTAAGTTTTTCGAACACCTTTTCGCCGATAGCCCTGTCGCGAACCCTGTTGATGAAATCTTTCACCACAACATAGTTCACATCGGCTTCAAGTAAAGCTACCCTGACCTCTCTGAGAGATGCTTTAATATTCTCTTCCGAGATCCTGTGCTGTCCTTTTAAGGTCTTAAATATGGATTCGAGCTTGCCGCTCAGGTCTTCGAACATACTTCCGAAATCGTTTATTATTAATAATAAAGCCCTTATTTCTAAGGAACTGCGAATATAATGAAATCGCGCGAAAATAGCAAGAAGGAAATT
>JAQVNT010000192.1 GCA_028702975.1 Candidatus Delongbacteria bacterium | reverse complement strand
ACAGTTACGCCTATCTTGTGATCAAGCAGGTATCTTACGATCGGTCTTACGACCATTCCGGCACCGAGAATAAGTACTTTTTTCATTTTTTTCTCCGTTTATTTTATATAGTTCTGGATGTATTTGTAATCAGGTGTAAATTCTCCTTTAAGAAGGATCAGGGCTTTTTTGATCTCAGCAGGAAGATCGATCTCTGCAAAAGGCTTATTGAAATCGCATTCCGCTATAGATTTGACGAAAGGGTAGAGCTCTTTACTGAAAAACTGTGAAGATTCTCTCGGAAGTTCGCTCGGCAGAATATCAACGGTCATCATAAGAAGTCCTCTGCCTTTATAACCCATATGAAAAGTTTGTTTCTTTGTATCGTAAACAAAGATCGGATCGTCTATGTGAGTACCCATTTCAGTACATTCAACTGATCCGTTGACATCGCAGGTCACATCTCCTATGACCTTAAGCTTAAAGTCCTCAGTGTAGTTTTTCTCGAGGTAATCCTTTGTAACGATCCTGGGGTATTCAGGCGACCAGTACATGCAGTTCATAAGTATGCTCATTTCCGGTATATACTGCTCGAATATGCTTCTGTATTCACCGGGATTCTTGTAATAATGCTGAAGTTCGAAAGGTTTGTTTTCCTTATGCTCTGACAGGTGCTCTTCCTTAAATATAACTTTGTACACTTTTTTTGTTGAGTAGCCTGTGTTTTTCAGGTTATTAAGTTCTTCGGGAGTTATCTCTTCATGAGGAAGGATGTCTAATATCTCCTGTGCGCCTTTCGATACATTTCCGTAACCGGTAAAACCGACGATAAAAGGGCAGAGTTCTTTCGGCAGTCCGTTCTGTTCGATATCTTTTGAGATGTCTTTCAGGACTTCTTTAGCTTCCAAAAGCGAGTTGTACATTCTGGCCTGCTTCAATTTTAAAAACGGAGTATTTATGCCCAAATGTTCGTATCTCAATCCTGCAGACCATAAAGAGTTGATCATTCCTGCCAGTCCGGCGAAATTACCGAAAAATATCAGCCTGCGGTTCTTGTCGTCAGCCACTTTTTCGTAATCAATAAGATTGATCTTCTTTTCGATCATCGTCCTCAGCATGGGCATGTTATATTTCTGGCCTTTGATTATATGAGAGAAGAACACATAAGTTTTTTTCTCCTCGAACGATGGGATCGTAACTTCCTTTACGCCGAAGATGACATCTGCGTCATTCATGCTGTCCGCAAGAACGGCTCCGGCGGCTTCATACTCGCCGTCTTTAAAGATCCTTTTCCCGCATTTCTGAACCATGATTTTTAAGCCTGTGTCAGTCAGTTTCTTTACATCTTCGGGAACAAGCGGAACTCTTCTTTCGAGTTCGTATTTGTCTTCGTGTCTGATTCCTATTGTGGCAGCCATGTTTCAGCTCCTTTTTTTAATTGAAAAAGCGGATGCAATTTATTTTAGCTTATGAGCAATGTCAAGATATAAATTATGCCAAATTATTCGAAAAGAACCTTGTTCTTAAAGTTCACTACATCGAAAATCTTCGTCAGAGGACCGCCCGTGTTCTTGAAAGTAAAGTCAAGTTCAGGTTTATCACACAGGATAATCAGGTTCGAGAGGCTGTATGAATCAATGAAATCCACTCCCGAAAGATCGAGCGTAAATCTCTTAAAATCTTCCGAAATAAGGTCTTTTACGGCTGTAACAAAATCTCTTGAATCATTGTCCCTGAGATCGCCTCCGACTGTGACGAAAGCGGTTCTGCCTTTTTTTTCTATCTGCATTTAATTCACCAATCTTTTCATAGCTTCTCTGTACTTGTCGGCAGTTGTCTTGAGCACTTCATCAGGCAGAACCGGGGCCGGCGGATTTTTTCCCCATTTCCCTTCGTTCACCAAAACCTCCAGATAATCCCTCAAGTACTGCTTATCGAAGCTCTTCTGATTTTCCCCTTCCTTATAATCATCCGCCGGCCAGAACCTGGACGAGTCTGGCGTGAGGACTTCGTCGATCAGAACAAGCTCGTTGTCCAAAAGTCCGAACTCGAACTTGGTGTCGGCGATTATTATGCCTCTCGTGGCGGCGTAATCCCTTCCGGTCTTATAAAGTTCAAGGCTTACGGACTTTACTTTCTCTGCCAGCGCCGGATCGATCAGTTTTTTCATTTCCTCAAATGAGATGTTCTCGTCATGTTCTCCGATCTCAGCCTTTGTCGACGGAGTGAATATCGGTTCTTCAAGTTTAGATGAATTCGTGAGGCCGGCTTCGAGTTTAATTCCGCAGACTGTGCCTGACTTGTTGTACTCTTTTAACCCCGATCCTGCAAGATAACCTCTCACGATAGCCTCAACGGGAAGCGGTTTGCATTTGCGGACGACTGCAGATCTGCCTTCAAGCTGATCTTTCCATTTTGCCAGTTCGGGAAAGTCTTTCTCAGGCTCAGTCGAAATAAGATGATTTTTTACGATATGTTCGAATTTCTTAAACCAGAAGTTCGAGATAGTGGAAAGTATTTTCCCTTTTTCCGGTACGGGCTGTCCCATTATGACATCAAAAGCGCTTATCCTGTCCGAAGTTACGATCAGCAGTTTGTCTTGACCGAATTCGTAGATCTCGCGGACTTTGCCTTTATTGAAAAGCTTAAGGTCAGTTATGTTTGAGCTTATGAGTGCGTTGGCCATGTTTTCCTCCTTTTAGTTTTCGGACTTAAATATAATAACAAAACCGCCTCAAAACAAAATGAAAAATGATCAAAAATGATTTTGAAAACCGCAATTTATCCGTTAAATTTAAAAACTGCGAATTTATGGAGGAGAAATGACCGAATTTAAAATGAAAGCCTGCATGATAGACATATCGAGGTTTCGCGTCCCGAAGCTTGAGAGGATGAAGCTCATGCTCAAAAATATTGCCGGATACGGCTACAATACGGTTTTTTTCAACATCGAACACACTTTTAAGATACCTGAACACCCTTTGATCGGCTTTGAAGCTGACGGGTACGAAATGATGGAGTTCAAAGAACTTTCCGACTTCGCCGAGGGGCTGAACCTGTCGCTGGTGCCTCTGATCCAGTCTTTCGGACACATGTTCCACATACTTAAATGGGACGAATACGACAGTATCGCTGAATCGGAGGAAAAGTGGTCGGTGGCGGTATCGGATCAGACCTATGAGCTTATAGACGACCTTTATATGAGAGCTTCGCAGGTATTCAACTCCGAATATATTCACATCGGGGGAGATGAGGTCTATGACATGGCGACGGGCAAAAGCGCGCATTTACTGCAGTATATTTCTAAGGAGCAGCTTTTTTTGAACCATATTCTGAAGCTCAAGGAGATAGCGGCAAGGCATGAAAGGAAGATCGTTCTCTGGGGCGATATGATCGATAAAAATCCAGAAGTTATGAAGAAACTAGGTGCCGATACTGTGGTCTGCTACTGGAATTACGATTTTAAAGATATGCCTGAAAGTTACAAAAAGATCGACGCTAAAATTCTCGTCTGCCCGGGAACGAACACATGGAAAAGTTTCTTTCCGCGTTATGATTATGCGGTCAAAAATTTCCGTTTGATGAAGGAAAGAGCCGACGAACTTGACTCTTTCGGGTTCATGATAACTGATTGGGGAGACGCCGGACACATTCACCCTTTCTCTGTTACCGAAAACTTATTTAATACGGCATTTGAAGTGTTTAATGGTGAACAGATAGAAAAATATTATGTAAAAGACGAAATAAATGAAATTATTAAACGATTAGATGAAGTACATTATGCCGATTACCTGAACTCTGAATTTGTCAGAAACAAACCGGAATATGTAACGAAACTGCTTTTTCACGACTGCCCTTTTTCCGGGAAATGTTTTGCCGGTCAGACCGATGAACAACTTGCCGAATTGATAAAAAGAATCGAAAATGTCGGGAAAGCGGTTGACGGTGTAAAGTTCGAGACGGAATTCGAAAAAGATATACAATTGTTCGCGGACCAGACTATCCTGTTCAAAAAGAAGATCGAACTCCATCTGGCGATAAGGAAAAATTCTCCGGCTGTAACTGTCAGCAGACTGATAGAGGAATAT
>JAQVNT010000191.1 GCA_028702975.1 Candidatus Delongbacteria bacterium | reverse complement strand
GTCCATGGGTTTACAATTTCTCTAAGAATAATTCTATAATGAATACAACCCAAATGATTAATTTTTTTAACGAACAAACTGAGAATTACCATAGTAATTCAAAAAATCCTGAAATGATAAAGGTCGAGGACTTTGTAGTGAAGGATGAAAAATCTATAAAGTGGGATGACAAATTGTTCAGAAAAGTAAAACTCGGAAAGATTCTTGAACTTAATAAAAAAGACTTTCGCGAAGCTTACAGAACACCTTTTTGCAAAGAGTTTTTGTTCTTTAATGAAAATTGGAATTGGAGTAGAGTTCTTCTGCCTAAAGTCTTCCCTGAAAGCACAACTGATAACCTCTTAATATCTGCAATTGGAAAAGGTGCCAGCCGAGATTTCTCTGTTTTAATTTCAAATACCGTTATTGATTATCACTTTGAACAAAATGGACAATGCTTCCCTCTTTACTACTATGAAGAACGCGAAAAATACGATATTTCGCTTTTTGATAGCGGAAATGAAAGCGAATTTGTGCGTAGAGACGGAATTTCTGATTTCATCCTCGAACAAGCTCGGAAAATATATGGTCCAAAAGTATCAAAAGAAGATATTTTCTATTATGTTTACGGATTCCTGCACAGCCCCGAATACAGGATCAAATTCGCCAACGACCTCAAAAAAATGCTTCCACGCCTTCCGCTCGTTGATGAGCCGCGCGACTTCTGGAAATTCAGCAAAGCCGGCCGTGAGCTCGCGGAACTTCATATAAATTATGAATCCGTGCCTCCTTACGATGCCGTAAAAGTCACCGGCGCAGAAAGCGGATACTACAAAGTAGAAAAAATGCGCTTCCCAAGCAAGGAAGATAAAAGCAGGATCAACTATAACAGCAAGATCACGATCGAAAACATCCCCGACAAAGCCTACGAATATATCGTAAACGGCAAAAGCGCGATCGAGTGGATCATGGAAAGATATCAGGTCACCACGCACAAAGAAAGCGGGATCAAAAATGATCCCAACGACTGGGCTGACGAAGTCGGCAATCCGAGATACATTCTCGATTTACTGCTGAGTATAATTACTGTAAGTGTACAGACTGTCGATATTGTGAATGAATTGCCGAAGGTCAAGTGGGAGTAGTGGAGTTATCCCTTCTAAATTAGACTTGTAATAGGAATTTAATCTTTCATTTTCGGTTATTTATGTGTATATTTAACCAATAAACAAAGGATAGAGATTATGAAGGCTATAGAAATCAGCTCGAAAACAGATAGGAACGGTCATTTGAAAATTGATTATCCGTTAGAGTTGTCGGAAAGTAGAGTTCGTGTAATAATTCTCTTGGAAGAAAAAGACAGAGATTTTGATGATGAGAAAATATGGATGAAAGCTGTCTCGAACAATCCGGATTTTGATTTCTTAAAAGATAAAGAAGAAGATATTTACTCGATTGACGACGGAGTACCTTTTAATGGTTAGAAATTCAATTGTTTTGGTCCCGTTTCCTTTTGATGATTTCTCTGATTCAAAAGTCCGCCCGGCCGTATGTCTTACAAATCAGATAGGAAAGTACGAAAGCGTTGTAATTGCATTTATCTCAAGCAAAATACCAAAAGAATTATTGGAAAGCGATTTATTGATCAGAATGAATTCCGATAATTGGGAAGGAACCGGTTTGTCCGTAGATTCGGTTATCAGATTACACAAAATTGTATCTGTACCAGCTTCAATCATTAAAAGAAAACTCGGATCTGTAAATCAAGCCACGCAAAATGAAATTAAAGCTAAGTTCCTGAAACTTTTCGAATTTGAGCGTTAAAACTACATTTAATTTCCAGCAATATACAAAATAATCCTGAATCCCATAAAACCTCAAAAAAATTTATTCATAAATGCAATTACTCCGGATTATTTTAATGCGCGTCAAGCCAGTTGTCCCCGATCCCGACATTGACATCCAGCGGGACTGAGAGCTCGACGATATTCTCCATTTCATGCCTGATGAAATCAACGAATTTTAGAGCGGCGTCCTCTCTGACCTCGAACACAAGCTCGTCGTGTATCTGAAGCAGCATGCGGGCATCGTAGCCGTTCAGCTTTGAATTGATTTTGATCATCGCCATTTTGATTATGTCCGCCGATGTGCCCTGAATAGGCGCGTTCACGGCAGCTCTTACCGCCGCGCTTTTTATGTTCTTGTTCGACGACCTTATTTCAGGTATCTCGCGCCTGCGTCCGAACAGGGTCTTTACGTACCCGTACTGCTCAATAAAAAGCGTGGTGTCGTCAATGTATTCCTTTATCTTTTTAAACTGGCTGAAATAGAGGTCTATGAAATCGGACGCCTCCTGATAGCTGATGCCCATGTCCTCGCTCAGCCCGAACTTCGATTTGCCGTAAAGCACGGCGAAATTCGCGGTCTTGGCTCTGGAACGCATTTCTCTCGTGACCTCTTCGACCGGCACGCCGAACAGCTTTGAAGCCGTAGCGGAATGAATATCCAGTCCCTTTGCAAAAGCTTCGGTCAGGTTTTCATCCCTGCAGAAATGCGCGAGTATCCTCAGTTCGATCTGGGAATAGTCCGCCGAGACGAGCCTGTATCCTTTCTCGGGAACAAAAGCTGTCCTGATCTTTTCTCCGAGCTCATTCTTGATCGGAATGCTCTGGAGGTTCGGGTTCGCCGATGAAAGCCTGCCTGTAGTCGCTACATACTGCAAAAACGATGTGTGGATCCTTCCTGTAGGCTCGTAAATATATTTGATCAGACCGGCCGCATAAGTGTTGTTCAGCTTTGACAGCTCCCTGTATTTCAAAAGAAGTTCCGCTATCGGAGCTCCGTCGTATGCAAGCTTTTTGAGCACTGCGTGATCGGTCGAGTAAGCTCCGCTGGTTCCTTTTCTTCCGCCCTTTAGGCCCAGCTTGTCGAAAAGAACCTCGCTCAGCTGCTTGGGAGAATCCAGATTGAATTCCTCTCCCGCCATCAGCCTTATATTATTTTTAAGCTCCTCCGCGCCCGAGGCCATCTCTTCAGATATCTTTTCAAGAATCTGCCTGTCGATCCTTACGCCGTTCCTCTCCGTCTCGAACAGCACTTTTGAAAGCGGGATCTCCATTTCATCATATATTTTCTCTACATCGTCATTGACAGATATATCCTCTTTGAGCTTAAAATAGCTTCTGAACATCACTTCAGCTTTCTCGCATCGGTAAACTCCCTTTTCTTGAGCTCCTTCTTTTTCGTCAAGCATGTAATGGTTAAGATAATTTCTGGCAATCTGGGTTATTTCATGATTTGTCGTGCCTGTTCTGACAAGGAAATCAGCTATAAGAATGTCGAATATTTCACATTTCACATCGATCCCGTAATTCTTCAGAGCATGCATTGTTCTCTTTATGTCGTGCCCGATGAATGTAAGGCTGCCGTCCTCAAAAACGCCCCTGAAACTTTCCAGAAATTTTCCGACAGCATCCGGACTTTCTTCTTCGAAAAGGCTCAGCTGCACATCTTTGGCGAAAAATTCGTCGCTGACATAGAAAGCCTCATGCTCTTTTGCGCATAATGCGACGCCTGTAATTTTGAGTTCGTACAGAAATTCGCCTTCGATATCAAAGTGAGCAGCGAATCTGCCTGATTTTTTTATTCTTTTGATCAGATCATCTTCCGACTTTTTATCGCCGACCGGAATAAAGCTGAAACTTTCGGGATCGTACTTGTCCCCTTTGGTCCTTTCAGCTTTGACGCCCTGCTTCTTTTCAAGGTATTCGAGCAGCCTTTTCATGTTCAGTTTATAAAAATAGTCGGCCAGCTTCTCAAAGTCGTAGCTCTTTATGCGCAGTTTTTCCTCATCGAGCACTACCTCGAGATCCGTCTTGAGCGCCACGAGCCCGGAAGATAACTTAACGATGTCTCTGCTGCTCTTAAGCGACTCGCGGACGGCGTTCCCTCCTACATTTTCGATATTTTCGTATATATTTTCGATCGTTCCGTACTCCTGAAGCAGCTTTACGGCCGTCTTCTTCCCCACTTTCGGAACACCGGGAATGTTGTCGGACGCATCTCCGGTCAGGGTGAGGAAATCCTTTATCTGCTCAGGGT
>JAQVNT010000190.1 GCA_028702975.1 Candidatus Delongbacteria bacterium | reverse complement strand
GCTTATGCTGAGGTTCCAGAACGGCGACGAGAATTCCTATTCGGAGCTTGTTGAAAGGTATAAGAACAAACTTATGAACCATATATTCTATTACATGAAGGACAGGGAGTCTGCAGAGGATATAGTTCAGGATACTTTCGTCAGAGTCTATCTGAACAAAGAGAAATATAAAGAAATAGCCAAAGTATCGACATGGATATATACAATAGCTATAAATCTCGCTAAGACGGCACTTTCAAGATCAGGAAAGATGAATTCGTTCTCCATAACGGGAAAAGACGGCGAAAATGACTATGAGATCAGGGATAATCACTCTTCAACCGACAGAGATGTATTAAAAAATGAACTTTCCGACATTATCATGAGTTCAATAGACAGTCTGGAAGAAAAGTTCCGTGAAATAGTGATGCTAAGAGACATTGACGAGATGAGCTATGAAGAGATCGCCGCGCTGCTTCAGATTCCTACCGGCACGGTGAAATCGAGGCTTAACAGGGCGAGGCTTAATCTGAGAGATGCGATAGCGGACTATATAAAATAGAAAAATCAAAACCGGAGATAATAATGGAAAAATGCAGCAGACTGGAAGAGATGATAAGGAGAGAAGAGCTCGAATATGATATAGTAACGGAAGCAGGAAGCATTGACCTTTCTGATCATTTAAACAGCTGTTCCGATTGCGGAAAACTTGTATCTGATCTCAAAAGAACTTCAGATTCAGTCAGATCTCTTTTAAAAATCACAGTTTCCGATTCATTCGATGCTGCGTTGCGTTCCAGAATAAATTCTGTCAGGAATGAACAGAAAAAAGAACGGGTCGAAGCAGTGCCTCTATATTCAAAAGTATTTTATTACGCATCAGGGATCGCAGCCATTTTCATAGCGTTCTTTTATATTTCATCTCTGGGGTTATTCGACAACAATACGGACGGATCTTTACCTTCGCTTAATTCCGAGATGAGTCTGGCTTCAGAAAATGCCATTTCAAATGACAAATCAGTTATTGATTCTCTGGAGAACATGAACAAAAGCGTTCAGGATGACGAAGATCTCAGATTGAAGGTCAGTACAGGCGAATAAAGTGTTAAATAAGATCATCTGAGGCGGTTTTCGGACCGCCTTTTTTATTAAGAAAAATCAGTTTGCATAGTTCGATATTATTTCATATATTTACCGCGCAAAAAAACAGAGGAATAGGAATTGATAAACAAGCTTTTACCGATAATAGATACGAATAAAAAAGCCCCGTCTTTTTACGCTGCCAGCAGCCTTTCGAAAAAAGAGATCGAAGATATTGTCAGGCTGTATGAATATTTTTTTAACAGCAATGATATAAAAAAGATCAAGATCATCAAGGAAGAAAAAGAGCAGCTCGAAAATTGAAGATATTATTTCTCGGTATAGGAAAAACAAAACATAAATATCTTAC
Source organism: Candidatus Delongbacteria bacterium (assembly GCA_028702975.1). Lineage (GTDB taxonomy): Bacteria > UBA4055 > UBA4055 > UBA4055 > UBA4055 > UBA4055. Next base: position 2,685 of record JAQVNT010000190.1, on the reverse strand, counting down.
TGAAGGTATCGAAAGATACAAGAAACTTATCGGTTCCTATGCTGCTGTTGAGGAAATTTATCTGAAAGAAGAGGACGATAAGTCTGATCCTGTGGTGTCAGAAAGTGAAAAACTGGAAAAGAACATACCGAAGAATTACTATTCCGTACTCTTAGATGTTGAAGGGAAAACGATGTCATCCGAGGAGCTCTCAGAAATTATTAAAAGCAAAAGAGACTCATCGGTTCCGGGAATTGTGTTTCTGATCGGCGGATCCAACGGCGTGTCTGAAAAGCTGAAAACAAAGTGTGATGTAAGACTTTCTTTCTCGAGGCTGACCTTTACGCATCAGATGATAAGACTTATACTTTCGGAACAGCTTTACAGGTCGTTTTGCATAATAGCGAATAAAAAATATCATAAATAGGGCATAGATCATGAGAAATATTATAATTACAATAATCACTGTGCTTTTGATTTCAGCAGGTATGTATTTCCTTTTGAACAATATATCCTTTTCGATACTGATCGGAATAGTAACTGCAGCAGTCGTTTTTATTATTCTTACAAGAAAAGCGACAAAAGAACTTGAAGCTCTTAATGAAAAAGCGCAGAAAGCTTTATATTCACAGAATTTTGACAGAGCTCTGAGGATATATGAGAGCGGTCTTTCTCTCGGTAAAAAAAGTCCTTTCATAACAGGTCAGATACACGGCCTTATAGGTATGATACATTACATCAGAAGGGACCATGATAAAGCGAAAGTCTCGCTTATAAGATCTTCATCGATGAACTGGGTGTCAAAGGGAATGCTGGCTGTGATATACATGAACGAAAAGAATTATTCAGAAATGGAGAAAGCTTTCAAAACGGTAATAACCGCGGGAAGAAAAGAAGGTCTTGCATGGTCTCTATATGCATACTGCCTGGACAGGATCGGCAGGAAAGATGAAGCATTGAAGATACTCGAAGAAGGGAATAAAAAACTGAAAGAAGCTGACGACAGAATTAAATCTAATATTCTTGAGCTCAAGAACGGAAGAAAAATGAGAATGAAGTCATTCGGAGAGGCCTGGTACCAGTTCATGCTGGAAAGACCGCAGGTAAAAAGAATGGTCCAGCAGGGTGGAGTTCACCAGGGCGGAATGAAAAAGAACGCTATGTACAGAGGGTAACAGTAATATAAACGGGAGATCGTTATGAGACTGGGTGTTAATATTGATCATATCGCTACTTTGAGGCAGGCCAGAAAAACTTATGAACCTGATCCTGTGGCGGCAGCTATATTGTGCGATCTTGCAGGCGCGGACGGAATTGTATGTCATTTGAGAGAAGACAGAAGGCATATTAATGACGAAGATCTGAGAAGGATCAGGGAAACCGTTAAAAGTCATCTGAACCTTGAGATGGCCGGAAACGACGAAATGGTCAGGATCGCCACAAACATAAAACCCGACATGGTTACATTAGTGCCTGAAAAAAGAGAAGAACTGACAACTGAAGGCGGCCTTGATGTCATATCGATGAAAGATCACCTGAGGGACATAGTATTCAGGCTGAAAAGCGCCGGAATAAAAGTGTCGATATTTGTCGATCCCGATATCTCGCAGATCAAACAGTGTTCATCCATAGAGGCGGACCTTATAGAGATACATACAGGCCATTATGCCAATGCGGTTCTTGAATCTGATATCATAGAAGAATTCGAAAAAATAAGGGCGGCATCAGTTTATGCAGAAAAATCCGGTCTTGGTGTGAGTGCCGGTCACGGTTTAAATTATCACAATGTTAAAGATATTCTTCAGATCGAGGAAATAGAGGAACTGAATATAGGTCATTCAATTATTTCAAGGGCCGTTCTCGTAGGTCTGGACAGGGCAGTAAGAGAAATGATCGGTCTGATAAAATAAATCTAACTTACTTTCTCCAGTAATGCGGGACGGAAAGCAGAAGTGATTCAAAATCCTCTTCGGGTCTGTCTTCAAGTTCATGAAAGAAATCTATTCCTGTAAGGCTCTCCACGCTATCTATACTGACACAATAATCTTCAATATTCAATGCAGTATCGTCCATATCTACCAGAAAGGCTAAAGGGTAGAAGCCTTTTTCTGTATCAAGAACTACGATCTTATAAAAACCGTCGGGGATCTCAACTCTTCTGTTTATAAATTCTGTTTCGTTGTCGAAGAACGGTCCTGTTATTATCCAGGACTGTCCAAAATGTTCGGTGAGATCATCGACAGCCATTTCTAGGTTGTTCCAGGTTTTTCGGTTAAAATTCGGTTTTTGAGGCGAAATGTTAGTGAAATAAAGAGATTGGGTTTCGCATAACTGGCTTCTGCCTTTCATATCGGATTGCCTTGCAAGGTGACCTCTGTCAAATCCGCTGTTCCTGAAGTCAGAATCAACAGCGGTGTGCTTAATGTCCAGCGACGGGTCCGGTGCGAATTTTCTATTTTTGAGATATTTATTGCCATTAAGATAGTCTTTATTGACATAATAGCTGACCCATAGTGGATTAAGCCTTACCGTATCGTATCCCGACACATATCCTTCATACTCGAAGATACGGGCATTTTCTACAATAGGATAACCCCATAAGATATGAGAATAAAACTTCCCGGATTCTGTTTTTAAAAGGTTATCCCTGATTCTCTGACGCGGAGTATAAATGAAAAAATACCACACGAAAAATAAAGTGATCAG
>JAQVNT010000189.1 GCA_028702975.1 Candidatus Delongbacteria bacterium | reverse complement strand
ATATTCGAGACGGCTTCGGAAAAGGGAACGGAGAAGGCGGGTCAGAAGTTCGCTGAGACGGTGAAGAGCGGAGATGTTATTCTTTTCTACGGCAGCGTAGGTTCGGGCAAGACGGTCTTCGCGCGGGGTCTGTGCAGAGGGTTGGGATTTGAAGGTTATGTCAATTCGCCCAGCTATATAATAATGAACATGTATTCGGCGGATGAACTCACGATTTATCATTATGACCTCTACAGGATAGGTTCGGTCTCGGAGCTTATGGAGATCGGATTCTATGAGTTCGCGGCTCAGGATAAGAGCATCACGCTCGTGGAATGGGCTGAAATGCTTGAGAGTGAAGTTCCCGAAAAGAGGATCGAGGTGAAAATAGATGTAGTTGACGAAAAGAAAAGGAAGATCACGATAAAGAGGATCGGTTAATGTATATTCTGGCGGCCGAAACATCAACGGAAAAAGCGTCCGTGTGTCTTCTGAAGGACGGGGAAAAAATCTCGTACTTTTCAGCGGACGGGACGAGAGCGCACAACAAACTGCTATTCGGCATGATAGAGGACGCGCTTGCGGAAGGAGGTATCACCGTGCGCGAGGTAGATATCTTCGCGGTCGGAACAGGCCCGGGATCTTTCACGGGGCTCAGGGTGGGAGTGAGCGCGGTCAAGGGAATGGCGATCGGGGCGGGCAAAAAAATAATCCCCGTCAGGTCAATAGATGCGGCTGCTCTGAAAGTTTTAGAAGATCACCCGGATGAAGAGTTCGCCGAGATCCTGCTCGAAGGCAGGCAGAAGGATTATTTTCATGCCCGGTACAAAAGGGCCGGCGCGGATGCGGATAAAATAAGTGAAATAATAGTTCTACCTTACGGAGAAAATTGTTATATTAATGGAGTGCGCGCCGGAAATGTGGCGCCGGAATTTGCCGGCACCGCGCAGTATAAGGGCGGGTATTATCCCGACGCGTATTGCATTGCGAAACTGGCTTACGCAAGGCGGGAAAGAGCATCAGCCGACTATTCTTTCGAGCCGGAATATTTTAAGGAATTCAAGGTAAAATAATGGAACTGTTCAAGATAGGATTTTTAAGTTTCACGATCTCTGACCTCGCGGACATCCTTCTGTTCACTTTCATCTGTTATAAATTATACGCCGTCGTTAAAGATTCAAGGGCCACTACGATGTTCATCGGCCTAATCTTTGTCATAATGATCGGTATTGTAGCGGATTTTTTAAAGCTTTCAATAATATCATGGCTGGTAAACGCGCTCAAGACTATATTCTGGCTGGCTTTCTTCGTTCTGTTCCAGCCCGAGATAAGGCGTGTGCTTACGCATATAGGTCAGAACAGGTTCATAAGACGGTTCCTGCAGATCAAGACGCAGACATTATTCGGAGAGATAGCAAAAGCCGCTTTCATGCTTTCCGAGAAGAGGATCGGCGGGCTTATCGTTCTGCAGAGGAATGTAGGAATGAAGGCAGTTGTCGAATCAGGCATACCGATCAAAAGCGAGGTGACACCCGAGCTTATCGTGACCATCTTCAGCCCTTCGTCGCCTCTCCATGACGGGGCCGTAGTGATCTCGAACGATCAGATAGTCGCGGCGAAATGCCTTCTCCCGACGACCACAAAAGATATAGGCTCGCAGTTCGGTACGCGTCACAGAGCGGCGATCGGGCTGAGCGAGGAAAGCGACGCGATAATCGTAGTCGTATCTGAAGAGACCGGTGAAGTGAGACTGGCATACGACGGAGACCTGCTGAAAACCAGCAAGGATGAAGATCTAACTAAAAAACTGGAAAAACTGTTCAAGTATGAAGGAAAAAAAGATCCCGAAGAAGAAGATGCCTGAAGAGAACATCGAAAATGTTTTCGGAGACCTGATCGATGAGGAATTTCTGGAAATGATGGAGCTCATTGAACTTCAGAAACAGGGAAAGATCACTCCCGAACAGATGAAGAAACTGGAGTACATCAGAAAGTCGAGAGAGAATCTTTACGGCGGAGACGCATAGATCAGTCACCCAGATGTTTGTCCTGCATCAGATAATTTTTTATATAATCCTTTACACCATCCTCAAGCGAAGTGAAGTTCAGTTCGATCCCCGTTTTTTCAAGCGAAGAATTATCCGATTCAGTGAAATACTGATATTTACCTTTAAGTTCCTCAGGCATTTCAAAGTACTCGATTGATCTTGGCATATCCATACTTTCAAATACAGCGGCTGCAAGATCGTTCCAGCTTCTCGCTTTCCCGCTGCCCAGATTGAATAAGCCGCTAATTTCAGGCCTTTCGAGTATATCGCATATGATGCGGGCGCAGTCCTTCACATAAACAAAATCCCGTACAGAATCCCCGTCTTTCCAATTGTCGTCATATGACTTGAAAAGCCTGATCTTTCCGGTGCTTTTTATCTCTCCGTAAGCCTTGAATATTTTGCTGCTCATGTCGTCTTTGTGGTATTCGTTCGGTCCGTAAACATTGAAGAATTTTATTCCCGTTATCCGGTCAAAAAATTTGTTCCTCTTTGCATACAGATCGAACATCTGCTTTGAATACCCATACATATTTAGAGGTCTGAGGTCCTCAAGTTTGCCGATGTCGTCTGAAAATCCGTTTTTGCCGTCGCCGTAGGTCGCGGCGCTTGAGGCGTAAATAAATCTGATATTATTACTGATACAGAAACCGGCGAGCATTTTTGTGTATTCATAATTGTTGTATGAAAGGTACGAGCAGTCCTTTTCGGTCGTTGAAGAGCACGCCCCCATGTGGATCACGGCTTCAAGACACGAGTAAGAGCCGTCTCCGGACAGGATCTCTTCCAACATGTCGTCCTTTTCAATATAGTCGGCATATTTTAGAGCTCTGAGGTTTTTCCACTTTTCTTTCATGCCCAGATGATCGGAAATGATTATGTCTTCAATTCCTCTTCTGTTGAGCTCCCAAACTACCGCGCTGCCGATAAATCCTGCGCCGCCGGTTACAAGTATCATAGATACATCCTACTTTTTAAGTTTTGCCATCTCTTCCTGTAAAGCGATGAAGAATGGTTTGCTGAACCTTGTTTTAAGAACAAGTCTGCTTTCAGCTTTTTCGCCCTTCCACTCTCCGCCTGCGTAGAGGTAGTCGAATTTGCCGGCGAAGGCATCTGTCTTTGCGTCTATAATGCTTTCTCCGCCGGATATGCCTACTACGAACTGGTATATGCTTTTTGCCGCTATGTATGTTTCATCGATATCGAGATACAGACAGCTCTGGTCATTCTGGAGCTGTTTTTTCAGCTCGCCGTCAATATTATCGGTGAAAGGTTTATCCTTTTTGTTCAGAGCTCCTGCGGCCATCTCTTTTGAGGTGCAGATGGAAACATTGTCGCCTTCGATGACAATATAAGCCATCATCATCTGGATGTTGAGCGAGTAAACAGTAACATTTCCGCCGATCTCGATATCGGTAAATGTCTGAGCTGGATCCGCTTTTGTCATATTAGCCATGGGACCGATCTTTTCAAGCGTGGCAATAAAAGCGCCGGGGTCCTTTACATTAAAATTGAGAACTGTGTTGTAGTTCATCATGTTGATAGTGCTTCCGTCGTACATTCCCAGACTTATAGTTCCGGCGAGCTGGTCGATAAGCTCGGTCCTAAGATCGATGCCCGTCTGGTTCTTAATGTTTAAAAGCTCCTGCTCGTAGCTCTGTCTTGATTCAAGAGGAAGAGTTTCCAGAATGAAGCTGATATACTCTGACGCGTTCAGGAACGCGGAAAAAAGAAGAGCCGGGTTTTTGTTCATTCCCAAAACTACAGATCTGTCGGTTTTTACATTCTCGATCAGTTTCTTAAAAGGATTTTCGGCATCAATATAAGCTGCCATATCTACCGCAAAATCGCTCTTTTCAAGATCGACAGAAAATCCCGCGCCTCTGTAATATTTCATGTATTCGAGAGATTTTATATTATTTTCAGCCAGAACAGGATTGAGGCTGAGATCTTTTAGAGCTTCTTCGTTATTCAGGATCAGGTTCTTGAAATCAATGTAGAAACCGATGTCGCTTCCGATTTCAACTGAAGATGCTGTCTCTTTATAATTAGGCGTGTCAGCCAGCTTTTTGGTCTTTTCAAACACATTCTGCGCCGTTGAAG
>JAQVNT010000188.1 GCA_028702975.1 Candidatus Delongbacteria bacterium | reverse complement strand
AACAGAACCCTTTCCGGCACCTTCCGATTCGACCCAAATTTTTCCGCCCAGCTTCTCTATGATCCTTTTACATAATGCAAGGCCGATCCCGTCTCCTGGTATTTTTGCGGCAGCTGCCAGTCTTTTGAATATGACGAACGCTTTATCAAAATCTCTTTCCTCTATTCCTATGCCGTTGTCCTTAACATACACGACCCATTCATTTTTTGAGATATTTTTTTCCGAACCGATCTCAATAATGCATTTCTCATCCTCTTTTTTGAATTTGATCGCGTTCCCAATAAGGTTCTGGAAAACATGAGTTATTTGATCGGGTTCGACTATAACTTCGGGAAGTTCGTTAATTATTATTTTCGGGCGAGTTTCACTAATAATGAGATTGAGATTGAAAAGTGCGTATTTCAAAGGCTCAGATAAATTGCAGAATGTTCTCGGTTTGACTTTAGAATTGATCCTGGAATATTCGAGCAGACCCTTTATGAGGTTCTGCATCCTCTTGGATCCGGTGACTATATAACTGATATATTCTTTTGCATCGTCATTCAGCCTGTGGGAGTGTTTTATGTCAAGAAGCTGAGCGAAACTAGATATGATCCTTAACGGTTCCTGAAGATCGTGGGAAGCTATGTATGCGAATTGTTCGAGCTCCTTGTTCGATGCGGTAAGCGCTTCTTTCTCTTTCAGCAATTCTTTTACGAGCTGTTTTTTATCGGTTATATCCTGAGAAAGTTTCAGAAAATTTGTGATCCTTTTTTTTTCGTCAAATACCGGACCGACCGCAGCCCCTTCCCAGTAAAGCCCGCCGTTCTTCTTTTTGTTCAAGAATTCACCTTTCCATATTCGGCCTGAAGTTATAGTATTCCATAATTCTGAATATTCTTCATTAGTCATCTCACCTGACTTCAGGATCTTCGGATTTTTATCTTTTATCTCATCAAGCATATAACCTGTGACTTCAGTGAATCTGGGATTTACATACTCGACTTTGCCCTCAATGTCTGTCATAACAATAATTGACGGGCTCTGGTTTACTGCCGTTGTAAGTTTTAAAAGTTCCGCATGATCGATTCCGGCTTTTTTCCTGTTCTCGTATTCTCTTATCTCTCTTTCTATCGTCGGAATAAGTTTTTTCAGTTTGTCTTTCATTATGAAATCGTTAGCACCGGTCCTCATCAGATTCACCGCTTTTTCTTCTCCGATCGTCGCAGAAACAAGAATAAAAGGTATATCCGAGCTTTTTTCTCTTAGAAGTTCCAGCGCTTCTTCACCGTTAATGTCCGGAAGGTTGTAATCGGAAAGAACGATATCGGGTAAATATTCTTCGAGAGCTTTTATATATTCATTTTTATTTTTGCATATTATCTTATCTTTGCCCGTCTTCAGTTTCTTAAGTTCGTACATTACAAGATCGAGGTCGCTGTCGTTATCCTCCAATATGAGTATATTGATCTTATCCATATCTCAGCCTTTATTTTTGAACAGTTTTATTTAAAACCAGCCAGTAGTATCCGATATCTTTTATCGAATTGCTGAATTTCTGAAAATCTATAGGTTTTACAATATAGCTGTTCACACCCAATTCATAGGCGTCAACAATGTCTTTTTCCTCATTTGATGAAGTAAGAACAACTACCGGGATCTTTCTTGTGCGCTCATCTTTCCGTATCTCTTTCAAGACCTCAATGCCGCCGATCCTGGGCATTTTGAGATCAAGCAGAATAACTTTCGGCGTTGATTCAACATCGCGTCCTTCATATCTTCCGGTGCCGAAAATAAATTCGAGCGCTTCCTCGCCGTCTTTTACTCTTAAGAGGTCGTTCGCAAGATTATGTTTTTTAAGCTCTCTTAAGGCGAGTTCGGCCTCGTCATCATTGTCCTCGACCATCAGTACGACAACCTGCTTATACCCGTTGCTCAACTTTGACCTCCTTTTTGCCCTCTAAAGGGATTTTAATATAGAAAGCTGCTCCGTTCAAGTTCTTGCTCTCCGCATCAAGTACCCATCCGTGCTTGGAAGCGACTTTTGCAACGATCGACATTCCCACTCCGGTACCGGGAAACTCATCTGAGCTGTGAAGACGCTGGAACACCTCAAATATCTTATTTTTGTATTTCTCATCAAATCCTGCTCCGTTGTCTTTGATTGATATAATATGAAATTCCCCGTCATTTTCATAATTAATTTTTATTTCGGCAATTTCTTTTTTACTTGTGAATTTTACGGCATTTCCTATAATATTCTGAAACATCTGGGTCACGAGCACACGATCAGCCGTGATGTCAGGTATTCCTTCATCCAATGAAAAATTAAATGTCCTGCTCTTTTCTCCTTCTGTAATCTCTTCGAATATTTTTTTCAAAAGCTCGGCAGTTCTTATCCTTACAGGTCTGATCTGACTTCTGCCCACTCTTGAAAATTCCAAAAGATCGTCGATAAGATCCTGCATTCTTAAAGTATTATCAATAATCTTGCTCAGGTATCTCGCTCCCTCTTCACTGAGTCCTTTGCAGTAATCTTCTTTAAGGATATTCGAAAAACCTATGATAGCTCTTAAAGGTGATCTAAGATCGTGCGAAACGGAGTAGCTGAAGGCCTCAAGTTCCTTGTTCGCGGCCGTAAGTTTGGAGTTCGCCAGTGTAAGCTCTTTTCTTGTCTCATTTACATCTTCAAGCAGGAGCATAAGTGAATCCTGCGCCGCAGTAAGTTCCCTGTTCTGTTTTTCGAGCCTTGCTGTTCTCTCCTTTACTTTTTCTTCGAGTTCTGTATTGAGCTTTTTAAGTTCTTCCTGAGCACTTTTTCTTTCAGTAACTTCCCGATTTACATCTTTTAAGATATTGAGCATTGCGGCTTTGTTTTTTTCCATCTCATTCAAATAAGAACGGAGTTTGTTCTCATCCTCTTTCCTGTCAGAAATATCGGAAAAAATTGTGATCGTTTTCTCTTCACCGTCGGAATCGCGATAAATATTTGAAGTGAGCATTAGCGGGATTCTTGTTCCGTCTTTATCAATTGCAGTTATCTCCCCTCTAAACGACCCCTTTCTTTTTCTGATCTCGAGCGATTCAATGAATCTGGGGTCTTTTATGTCAAACAGCTTGTCACGACCAAGTTCAGTAATTTCTTTTTCAGCTCTTCCGAGAATCCTGCATGCTTCGGGATTCGCACTCAGGATCGTCCCGTCAGGCCTGGTCATAAATATACCTTCGCTTGCAGAATCGTAGATCTGACGGTATTTTTCTTCGCTTTCAGCCAGTTGAATATTCTTTTCCTTGAGCTCTTTTTCGCTTGAGATCAGCAGTTCTTCAGCTATTCTTCTCGTTTCGATCTCGTCTTTAAGCTCGGAAGTTTTCTTGTCCACCTGCTTTTTGAGCTGTTTGTTCCATACGATAAATCCTGAAATCAGTATCAGAAAAGCTATTAGTATTGCAACGGCATACTTGATAAATCTTCTATAATCAGGATGAACTTCATCTTCTCCGAACCATTTTATGTAAATATCCCTATACTCTCCTGAAGCTTTGATGTTTGTTATAGAATTATCTATATTGTTTAAAAGCATTATGTCACCTTTTCTGACTGCATAGCAGAACTCGGCATTTCTTATATTACTCTCACCAAAGGAAATATTTTCGATTTTGTTTTGTTTGATATAATAGATAGCTGTCAGATAGGACAATGGCGCATAATCTCCCTCTCCTTCCGAGAGCATTTTTAATGCGTTCTCATGCGAATCTGCGTATAACAGATATTCGCCGAGTCCCGCTTTTTCTAAAACATCATGCATTACATCGCTCTTTTCAACAATAATCTTTTTTCCTTTAAGTTCTTCTATTGTATCCGGTATTGGAGTTCCTTTTCTCGCAAATATTTTGTAAGATGAAACGGCAAAAGGGATTGAAAAATCAAGATATTTGGCTCTTGTCTCTGAATAGAGTATATTCTGAACTGCATCATATTTTCCATTCTTAAAATTCTCCAAAATCTCCGACCATTTGCCCAGCTTTAATTCGATGTCCATACCCATATCTCTGGCAATTGCATAAGATATTTCCACATTTTGACCGGCAGGATTACCATTCTCGTCAAAAAAACTGAAAGAAGGATAGGCAGCATCACCGACGATAACCAGTCTGGTT
>JAQVNT010000187.1 GCA_028702975.1 Candidatus Delongbacteria bacterium | reverse complement strand
AAAATGAGAATGAAAATGAGGAAAAAAGTAATGAGATACATATTTATCGCCCTGATCCTGACCGCTTTAACCTGTCAGGTTTCATGCAAAAGCGAAGACAAGCCTGCTGAAGCAGTGGTAAAGAATGAAATAGCTCAGGCTGAGATCCCGGCAGAAGCCGCTGTTCCGGTATCAGAACAAGATGAAGAACCGAGACCTGAACCTGTCGCAGCTGAAGTCAAGGCAGCAGAAACGGAAGTAAAAAAAGAACCCGTAAAGGACATTGCTCAGGTAAAAGCAGAAGTAAAAAAGGCTGAAACCGTAAAAGTTCAGGCAGAAAAGAAGCCTCTGGATGAAAAAGGCGTCGTTTCATATGTTGAAGGCAATGTGAGAAAGAAATCTATCGAAGAGCAGGATTTCAAAACGAACGTGGCGGAAAAATCTGCCGTAAAATCAAGAGAATCTTATAAAACAATGATCAAATCAAGGGCGGAACTCGAATTATCCGAGCTTGACATCATAAGACTCGCACCGAAAACAACGGTAGATCTCGTAGCGCTTTACGAAGAAGCTAAAGACGGGAAAAAGAAAACCGATATAAAACTTGAGGAAGGCGACCTGTGGGCTCAGGTGAATTCTTCGGACGACAATAATGAGTTCATGATGGATACCGATATCGCGGCAGCAGCTATAACGGGAACGAACTTCAGGATGTCAAAGGACGGCGAACTTACAGAAATGAAAGTATATCACGGCGAGGTGAAGATCTCCAATGCCAGGGAAAGGATGGACGAGCTGAAAGCCGTTTCGGTCTCAGAATTCAGACAGCCTTCGCAGACTCTCGGACCAAAACAGATCGAAGGCCCGAAACAGGTATCGCTGGAAGAATGGGTGTATATTGTGAAGAACATGCAGAAGATATCTTTCGACAAGTCCGGTAAGGTAGTATCGGCAGGAGAATTTAAAGCTGACGATTCTGATGAAAAGACCAGCTGGGTAGAATGGAATAAAAAAAGAGACAGAAATAAAGGACTAAAATAACTATAGGGAGTGATTATGAAAAAAGTATCATTACTGAGCATACTTTTATTTGTGCTTGCTGTTTTTGCGCAGGGTGAGGTTGACTGGGAAAGAAGAGTTGTGAAAGCTACCGGTATCGGCGCACCGAATCCCAACGCCCCGAATATGGCGGTAAAGAGAGCCGGAGCCATCAATGCGGCTAAGATGTACGCTGTAAGGGACCTAATGGCTACCGTCAAAGGAATGTATCTTTCGAGTGAGCAGACAGCTGAGAATTATATGATGACATCCGATGTCGTAAAAACTCAGGTCGAAGGCATAGCGAGAGCGTTCCAGATGGTAGGAGAACCTCAGTATTTCGAGGACGGATCAGTTCAGGTGACAGTAGAAATGAGCATTGACGGAAAATTGAGCGATCTGATGATGAAAGATGAGACCTTCGGCGACACCACTCCTATGGGTGAAGAAGCAAATTACAAACTTTCGGATATCGTTCAGTCCCAGCCCGATGTTTACACAGGTCTGATAATTGACTGTACCGGAGTTGAATTAAGACCGGCTCTTTCTCCAAAAGTTTTCAGCAAATCAGGAAGAGAGGTTTACGGATCAGCAAATGTCAACAAGGACTTTGCAGTTCAGCAGGGTATGATGGGATATTTAAAGAACATCGATTCCGCAAAAGAAAATGCGAGAGTAACAAACAATCCATTCATCGTTAAAGCGATTGAGGTAAAAGGCACAAACAAGGCCGATATAATAATAAGCGATGAAGATGCTGCAAAGATAGACGCGCTTGCTAATAATCTGAATTTCTTGAGAGAATGCAGGGTCATTGCTCTTATAAAGTAGAACGATCAGGGGAAAATTAATGAAAAAGATAACATTATTATTAGCCGCAGCATTTATACTGATGGCAGCAGGATGTTCTTCCACTGTTGTGAAGGAAGAAAGGGTGGAAAAGATACAGAAAACAGAAAATTCAGGAATTACCGTTACTGAAACAAAGGAAACAACGGTAACCTCGGTAAAAGATGATGTTACTACCGTTAATACGACAATTGAAAAGTCAGTTCAGCCTGTTGTTTCGATGGCTGCTAACGAAGGTATTGAAGATCCGTACATCGAGAACGGAGTTAACTGGTCTCTAAGAACAGTGACCGCTACCGGTATCGGAGCTCCTAATCCTGATGCGCCAAATATGGCTGTAAAAAGAGCAGGTGCGATCAATGCTGCCAAGATCTATGCCGTAAGAGACCTGATCGCGACCATTAAAGGCATGTACGTTTCAAGCGAGCAGACAGCCGAGAACTATATGATGACTTCCGACGTGGTAAAAACACAGGTGGAAGGGATCGCAAAGGCTTTCAAAGTCGTCGGCGAACCGAAATATTTCGATGACGGATCAGTGGAAGTAACAGTTGAAATGAGCATAAACGGCGAACTCAGCGATGTATTTCTGAAACAGGAAACTTTTGGCGAGACTGCGACTGTCGGTGAAGCTACATACAAACTTTCCGATATTGCAGGTCAGCCTTCCGTCTATACAGGTCTTATAATCGATTGCAGAGATATTCAGTTAAGACCTGCTCTTGCACCCAAGATTTTTAGTAAATCAGGCGTGGAAGTTTACGGTTCAGCCAATGTCAGCAAGGATTATGCAGTTCAGCAGGGAATGCTCGGATATCTTAAATCAGTCGAGTCAGCAAAGGAGAACGCAAGGGTGACGAATAACCCGCTTATAATAAAAGCGATTGGCGTAAAAGGTACTAACAAGGCGGATGCGATAATATCTGACGAGGACGCAGCAAAGATAAAAGAACTCGATGCAAATCTGAACTTTCTGAGAGAGTGCAGGGTGGTAGCGATCATAAACTGATCTCAGATAGAATTATTAATGAAAATGGAGAGATAATATGAAAAAAATAGTTATACTGTTGAGCGCCGTTACGATGGTGATGTTCTTGGGATGCAGCAAGGAAACAAGAAAGTCGGAATCAGTTCTAGACAATCCTGATATGCATATCAGCATGGGAATGAAATTCTTCAATGAAGGCAGCTACGATGAAGCTAAAAAAGAGTTCGACGACGCCATAAAGATCGACTGGAAAAAAGAAGACAAAGCCGGAGCTTATGCAGGACTGGGTATGTACTATGCGGTAAAAGGCGACAAGAAAAAAGCCTTTGACAACGCAAAAGAGGCGGTAAGCCTGAACAGCAAGCTTCCACTTGCCAATACATGCTACGGAAGGACTATAATGTTCGCCAACAGGGGTATCGACGGCGACGAGTGGATCGAGGATGCCTACAAGTTCTTCGACAAAGCTATAAAGCTTGCTGATGAGCTTAGGGACAATAAAGCTCTCGCGGAAGCTCATTACTTTAAAGGCATAGCGTCAAAATCCGCTTACAAATTCGGAGCGGCCAAAGAATCTTTCGCAGAAGTCGTAAAAATGAAAGGTCTTTATGCAACCGAAGCGAACAGAGAATGGGAAATAGTCCAGATGATAGAAAGAGCAAGGCCGGGAACTAAAGTCGGCGCGAAAGTAGCTCTTCTGGACCAGGTAGGTAAAGCTGAGATCGCCGTTCTTTTTATCGAAGAGATGAAGATCGAGCAGGTTCTTGCCAAGAGAGAGAAAAAAGAATACGACAATACTTTTGTTTCGCCGGACGATCCTCTAAAATACACTGAAGCCGAGCAGGCGAAAGCTCTTGCTAACGACATTGAAGGCCACTGGGCAAAAAGCTGGATCAAAACGGTAATTGAAAAGGGCGTTATGGAAAATGCTCCTGACCACAAATTCTATCCTGACAAAAAGATCACCAGAGCAGAGTATTCTCTCATGCTGTTAAGGGTTATGGTCATGATCACCGGAGACGAGTCGCTTTACACAAAGCATTTCGGAGAAACAGCTTCAATGTTCAACGATGTCAGAACAGACCACTATGCCTACAACGCAATGGCTGTCTGCGCTTCAAGGGGCATCATGAAAGCGAATATGAACGGCGAGTTCGAACTGAACAAGACCGTTTCAGGAGCTGAAGCTCTTCTTATAATCAGGGATTTCCAGAACGCCCTGAGCCTTACTTTCTAAACAGGAACATTTCTTAAAAAGAAGCCGGATTGATCCGGCTTCTTTTTTTATTA
>JAQVNT010000186.1 GCA_028702975.1 Candidatus Delongbacteria bacterium | reverse complement strand
CCATAAATTCTATCAGGGAAAGATCCAGACCGTACCCAAGGCCGGTGTTTTCGGCTTCAACTGGTTCAATGTTTACTATACGCCCGGTGTATCAAAGATATCAACGGACATCAGGGACGACAATGATGCGTCCTTCGAATTGTCCAACAGGGGTAATCTCGTCGCGGTTGTGTCGGACTCCACTCGCGTCTTAGGCGACGGCGACTGCACTCCGCCCGGGGGTCTCGGTGTTATGGAAGGCAAGGCGTTCCTTATGAAATATCTGGGCGGAGTGGACGCTGTGCCCCTCTGCATTGACAGCAGGGACATAGCGGGGAAGAACGATCCTTACAAGATCATCGAGTTCGTCAAGATGGTCCAGCATTCTTTCGGCGCTATAAATCTTGAGGATATTTCCCAGCCCAACTGCTTCAAGGTGCTCGATGTTCTCCGCGAAGAATGCGACATTCCCGTCTGGCACGACGACGCGCAGGGCACGGCGAGCGTTACTCTTGCGGGTCTTATCAACGCGCTCAAGCTCGCCGGGAAAAAGATCGGAAATGTCCGCATCGTTCTTCTTGGAGCCGGAGCCTCGAACACGACCATCGCGCGCCTAATCGTCACGGACGGCGGCGACGCTGAAAAGATGGTCATCTTTGACTCGCGCGGGTCGATCAACAAAGGCCGCGCCGACATCGAAGCCGACACGAGGTACTACCGGAAGTGGGAGCTATGTCAGACGACCAACAAAGATCAGATCTTAACTATAGAAGATGCTATGAGAGGCGCGGATGTACTTATCGCTCTCTCCACTCCCGGCCCGGATACCGTCAAAAAAGAATGGATCGCTTCGATGGCTGAAAAAGCAATAGTGTTCACCTGCGCCAATCCGATCCCCGAGATCTATCCTTATGCGGCGAAAGAGGCTGGAGCGTACATCGTTGCGACAGGCAGGGGAGATTTTCCGAACCAGGTCAACAACTCGATAGGCTTCCCAGGCATACTGAAAGGAGCACTTCTCGTCAGAGCGAAAAAGATCACCGACAACATGGCCATCGCAGCCGCGCACTCGCTTGCAGATTATGCTGAAAAAAGAGGGATCGATCCGGAAAATATCGTACCAACCATGGACGAGGCCGATGTGTTCCCGATCGAAGCTGCCGATGTAGCAGTACAGGCGATAAAGGACGGGGTTGCCAGAATAAAACTGACATGGCAGGAAGCCTACGACATGGCTAAAGCCGATATAGAATATTCCAGAAACCTTACAGATTCACTGACGAATAACGGATTTATTAAACAGCCTGAAGAATCTATGCTTCAGGAAGCACTCGATAAAGCAATTTCGCAAACCCGAAGTATTCTGCATGAATAATCATGCAATAAGTGCTTATAAGACATCTATTGAATGAAAAATCATTCATTTAACCATCAGCATCTTTTTCGTTACCGCTTTCCCGCCAGATTCAAGAGTATAATAATATATTCCTGAATTGAATTTGCTGCCGTCAAAAGCGGCCGTGTGATGTCCCGCTTTCTCAACTCGGTTGATAAGTTCCGTAACTTTCTGACCTGCGATGTTGTAAACACTCAGCTTAACATTTGCAGTTTTAGCGAGAGCGAATTTGATCTGTGTAACAGGATTGAACGGGTTCGGATAATTCTGGTATAAAATAAGCTCACTGGGTAAATTATCTTCATGATCCTGCTGAATCCCCACTCCTGATCCCCACTGATGAATTGGATATTCTGCCTGATAGGATGTATAATGGATCTCCCAGATGTTATCAAAATCCCATCCGACATACACACTGTCTCCGTAAGACCACATTTCTTCGGTAGTTCTGCCTTCTCCGGATGAAGATGTGAGTATTCCGCTTGTATCTGTGTCCCAATAACAGTTAGTAACAGGGCAGTATGGTTCTCTTGCCATAAATCCGCCTGTAGAAGATGTTCCTGTTACTTTACCGGTACTGTAGCAGTTAGTGATCCCGTTACCGTAAAAAACATCTGCAAATGGAGCGAATCCGGCAACCATACTTGTTCCGGAAACATCTACCATAGAATAGGAGTCGGTTATCTGTCCGCTGTCCCCTTCGAAGCTCCCGATCATTCCGCCAATATTGTAAGTTCCTGAAACATTACCCATCGTCCAGCTCTGATCTATGCTCAGTGAGTTTAAAATTACTGTAGTCCCTACAAGACCACCCAGATTACTGCCGCCAGTAATATTCACAAGAGAGCTGCACCTGAAAATGGATCCGTAGCAAGCTCCGCACAACCCTCCAATATTTCGCTCGCCTTCAATAGTCCCGTTAAAATAGCTGTTCGATATCAGACCTGTATAACCTGATAACCCTCCTACATATTCGTTTCCTGAGACCGACCCGTAACCCGCTGAAGTGACATTAACATCGTCGTATGATCCGTAATAACCTGAGATAGTGCCAACATAATCATTACCTGTAATAGTATAACCGTTGATGAAAATATTATTGAATTCGGCAGAATACAGGCATTTTCCGAACAGGCCGATGTAATTGTTGAGAGGTCTGTTTATGTAAATATTGTAAATGCTGAAATTATTACCGTCATAATGTCCTCCAAATTCATTGATCGGTTCCCAGCCTTCAGCTTCACTCCACGGAGCTGTTCCGAGGTCAATATGAGCTACCTGCTTAAAATATGCAGTTTCTCTCTGTTTTTGGTCCGAGAATCTGATATTGGACAGATGTTCGGCTGTTTCGATCAGATAAGGGTCTTCGGGTGTTCCTGTACCACCCGCGTAAATATTACCAAGATAAAGTCCTATTTCTTTAAGTATTCCTGCTCCGGATGAATTTGAGCCGAATATATAGTAGGTGTTCCACCCCTCAGGTGCTGATATATCTTCAAAAGACAGAGCGCTTCCGATAACCGGATCTGTTTCAGTGAAAATAAAATTACCGTCTTTCATAATTTTAATGTCAGTCAGTTCTGTCAATAAAGAACCGTCGTTTTGTTCAAAAGGATTTATCCATGTGATTTTAATGCTAATTCCATCTTTTTCGATAAAAACAGAATCCGGAGCAGCAGGCACCGCGCGGGGGAGCTGTTTTCTTAAGACAGGGTATCCTGAATTAATTCCATAGATCATTGAGATGTCTTTTACCCATGTACTGTCAAAATTCCAGTCAACATATGTATTCTCGGAATATTGTTTCATTTCTTCAGTAGTTCTTCCTTCAGCGCAGTAAGAAGTCAGGCAGCCGCTGGTTTCAACATCCCAGTAATTATGCTCGCTGAATTCATAGATGCAGCTTCCGTCAAATCCTCCCGCATAGCTGCCAGCTGCTGCTGATACACTACCGACAGAATAGCAGTTTTTCGTGAAACTGAAAAGCCCGTTCGCTCCGAACATTCCTCCGATTTCAGAATTAGAGGTTCCTTCTCCTCTTATATTACATGAAGTAAAGCAGTCTGTAGTGCGATTGTCGCTGTATCCGCTGTCTATCCCCATATAATGGAATCCTCCGATGAGGCCTCCAAGAGAATTTGTGCCGGAGATATTGCCTTTTACATAACAGCGGGTAACAAGACCGTTTTCATTCCAGTTAAATCCGATCAGTCCTCCGATATAACCGTGTCCGGTGATATTCACTCCTTCAAGGTATAGATCCGAAATGAAAATATTGTGAGCGGCACCGAAAAGACCAAGTATGTTCTGATCCGGTCTGTTGATGGTCAGGTTCAGAATTTTAAACCCGTCGCCTTTGTAATGCCCGCAAAAGAACATTGAATCTGTAACTGTTCCGATCGGCTCCCAGCCTGCTCCAACATTCCATGGAGAAACACCGAGGTCAATATCTGCGATCTGTTTGTAGTGTTTATCTGCGTGTTCCGAACCCAGATAATATCTGAGGCTGTCTAAGTTTTCGGCAGTTCGTATCAGCCACGGGTCGACTTCCGCTCCGGATCCGCCTGCGAACTGAGCACTCAGAGAAAAAGACAATAAAATAACTGACAGACATAATAAACTAAACATAGCTCTCATTTCAAACCTCCGCCGGTAAAGTATTTCCACTTTCAGCAATATACTGTGAATCAACCCGTCTGGTCAACATGAAAAATATTTATTTTATTTGTACTCTAGAGCCTGCCGTTGTGGGTCTTGAACCTTTCGACCATTTT
>JAQVNT010000185.1 GCA_028702975.1 Candidatus Delongbacteria bacterium | reverse complement strand
CACGGCTATCAGCCTTGAATCATATCCGCTGCTCAGAGGAAGCACTGCAGTTCTGCCTTCCAGGCTTTTGGACAGATCGCGACCTGCGCTGTTTAGGGCCTCTGTCAGTTCATTTTCCAGAATGGTCCTGTCCGATACTGGGTCTTCTGATTTGAACCTGTAATAGTATTTTCTTTCAAAATTTTCCTTGTCTTTAGAAATATATTCACCGGCCTGTATCTGGTAAATATCTTTCAGAAGAGTCCTGTTACCGATAGCATATCCTGTGTACAGGAATATTTTTATAGATTCGTCATCGGTGTCATTTTCTTTTCCGGAAGCTTTGGGTTCGTCAGTTATCGTCAGACTGTTATCTCCGATCCGATAAAAAAGGGGAAAAGACCTCGTTCTGTCGCAGCACGCGAACAGTCTTCCCGAACCTTCGTAAGCTATAGCGAATACGCCATTAAGCTCTTTAAGACCTTTTTCAGGATCCTCAAACTTTCCGAATTTTGTTTTTAAATGATCAACAGCATCACTGCCGGTCAAATATTCTCCGCTCTCGAGGAGATAGCCTTTAAATGAAATTCCGTGAGCTTTGAACCAGGTAAAGCCCCTGTTGTTTTCCAGTATCAGTTTAAGATCGTGCACAATAAAGTCCTTGATAAAATTATGGGCAGCATTATAAATAACAGTCTGTAAAGAACGAATTCAACGATCTTATCTTTGTCCGCATTTCCTCCTGCGGTCCTCACAACAAAAAAAGAATAGAATGTCCAGTATAAAAAGCCTGTCGAACCGTAAAGGAAGATCGCCGCGAAAACACTTTTCAATATAATTCCGCCTATAAGGAAGCTCGTTACCCTTAAAATCAAAAGTACCGAATTTAACACAAGGCTGATCTTCTGTTTTTCGAGAGTGGCGAATATTATTGATACCGGGGAAGCGACGAACACCATAAGCATCCACGGCGAAAGTATCGAAGCGTACTGACCGGAAACTGCCCATTTTTCGCCCAGAAGAAATCCGAAAATGTAGTCTCCGTAGCCTGCAATGATCGAGAGGGGAACTATTCCGAGCATGAACAGTTTCCTGTATATATCCGATGTCATTTTTCCCAGGCACTGATCGTTATTCACCATATCTGAAGATTTTTTAAGATATGCCTGCGATATCGATGAACCCAGGAGCGTTAGCGGCACATTTATAAATCTGTGAGGTATTGCGTAAAGGCCCGCGGCCGCTGAATCGAATAAATTGGTCAGAAACAGAACAGGCACATTCACCGACAGACTGTTAAGGAACTCGCTCGGCATGAAATATTTTGGGAAATCTTTGTACCTCGAAAGCGATCTTCTGATCGAAGAAATATGAATTTCTTTTCTCTCCCTCACGATCTTTTTTACGAGCGAGGCTGATTGAATGACTGTACCTGCTGTATATCCCGAAATTGAAGATAGAATGAGACCTGTCGAAGTTTTAAGAAAATACAGACCGTTGAGCAGCTGAGAAAGATAAACAGTGAATGATCTCGTTATGTTGCCCGCGGCCGTTACATGGAATTTATTCTCCCTGTTGTTCCAGAAATTCAGCAGCCTGAACACAGCCATGATCATCGACATCAGGATCACCAGATATAATATATTCTCCGAAATAATGATTCCTGATGAAGTGATCAGATTATCGTAAAAAAAATAGACGAAGGCAGAGGCGGAAAAGAATGTCATAACGCATATTAGCACCGATCCTGTAAAAACATTCAGAGCTTCCTTGTCTTCTTTGGGCAAAACTATCGCGAATTCATAATTTCCTGTCATGAGTATCGAAAAAAGACTGCTCAGACTCAAGAAGTATGCCCAGAAACCGAAATCTTCAGGCGAGAACATCCTGGTCAGGAAAGGCAGAACAATGAACGGGAACGCCTGTGCAATGACGGATGAACCGAACAGCTTGCCGGTGTTCTTTAAAAATTCTCTGTCTTTAAGTACATTACTCTGATCTGATCTCATTTACCGCTTCCTTTAGTGCCTCTTCCCAAGGTCTGATCTTCAAACCGAATTGTTTCACAGATCGTACGCAGTCGAGAGCGCTGTTATGAGGCCTTCTGGCCTTCATATTAAGCTCGTCGGACAACACAGGCTGAATACTTGTGCTGTTCCTGATGATCTCCGCTATTTTCTTTGCAAAATAGTATCTTGTCACTTCGCCTTTGTTGCAGAAATGATAAATTCCTGTCGGGAAAACATTCACATTCTTAATACGCTCAATTATACTGACAAGCATTTCAGCCAGATCGGCTGCGTAAGTCGGAGAACCGGTTTCATCAAGTACTACAGAGAAAGGTTTTCCGTCGATCAGCCTTGAATATATTTTTTTTACAAATGTATTGTGCGTTGCCGAATACAGCCATGATGTTCTTATTATAAGACAGTTCTTTTTGCATTTCAAGACTTCAAGCTCTCCGGCATATTTACTCTTACCGTAAACCGAAACGGGATCAGGAACATCATCCTCTTTATAAGGAGAACCTTTATCTCCGCTGAAAACAAAATCCGTAGATATATGGATCAGTCTGAAACAGAACGAAGACGAAGCCCTTGCAAGGTTTTTTGCTCCGTCCCTGTTAATAAGGAACGCTTTTTCAGTTTCGTCTTCGGCTTTTTCGACATCGGTATATGCGGAACAGTTTATAAGTACAGATCCGGACATGTCATTTTCACTGAAAAATGCCTCGATCCTGTCATTGTCTGTGATGTCAAGATCATTTCTGCTTAGAAACATCCAGTCGTAACTGTCATGCTTTTTCGATAGTGATCTTAGTGCTGTTCCGAGCTGTCCTTTGCAG
Organism: Candidatus Delongbacteria bacterium; assembly: GCA_028702975.1. GTDB lineage: Bacteria > UBA4055 > UBA4055 > UBA4055 > UBA4055 > UBA4055. The sequence goes on along the minus strand of JAQVNT010000185.1, from coordinate 1,331 downwards.
CCTGTAACGACAATTTTCATCTATTTCCCGAATTTAAAGTTCATTTCTGCTTCTCTGAAAAGAGGGAATTGCCTGTCCCTTTCTGCAACTATCATTTCTCCGGCAGGATATATCCAGTCTATTCCCAGTTCGGGGTCGTTGAATCTTATACCTCTTTCATGCCCCGGTGAATATTGTTCTCCGCATTTGTACATTATGACCGTATCATCAGAAAGAGAGAGAAATCCGTGCGCGAAACCTTTGGGTATATATATCATCTTACCGTCTTCATAACTTAACTCGACCGTAAAATGCTTTCCGAAAGTCGGAGACCCTGCCCGCAGATCGACAGCCGCATCGATTATTTTTCCCGATATTACCGTCAACAGTTTGGACTGCGCTTTCGGTTCAAGCTGATAATGAAGTCCCCTCAGCACACCTTTCTTCGATCTGGAGATATTATCCTGAAAGAACCTGTCGTTTATGCCGGCATCTTCGAATCTCTGACTGCTGAACACCTCATAGAAACAACCTCTTTCGTCTCTATATATCTTTGCCTGAAAAACTTTCAGACCTTCAATTCCGCTTTCAATGATATTGAGACTCACTCTCCCTCCTTACGGAAAAATCCTGAAAAATAGTTTTTAATTACAAAATTCAACTTTAAAGCAAAAGTATTGTTCGAATAGACCTGGTATTTTTTGCGGGGTTCGACCTCTCTCTCGTAGTAATCCTGATAATTTGCATAATCGTTCAATGGATCGATGTCTGAATTAGCAGAAGCATAGTCTTCCAGCCACCCGGAGTCGTAAGCAGGCAGATTATGATTATAGTTAATTACGTCGTGGTGCGAATAGTAAAGATCGGCAGAAATATATTTGTTGTATCTGTATGTGAGCTGCGCATAGTATTTGTTCGTTTTCTCGACAGTCCCGCGCAGAAATACTTTGTTCTCGATCTTATAATTCAAAGGCTGATCCCACTCACCCCATCTCGGTTCTCCCCTGTTCTCTCTCGTGTAGCCCAGAGTAATGTGCTTGTCGAAATCCAGAAAGTATTTCAGGCTGAAATTCAGGGTCTCGGAATCTCCTCCGGCGGGCATAGACAGATAATAGTCGAGGTTCATGTAGCGGTTTATGTGATATTTGTGCCCGTAAACATAAGGTTCCACCCTTGCGTACTCGAAATTGAAGGACAGACCGTCAACAGTGAGGAATTTTGAATTGTACAACCCCGCCGATACCGCCCATTTGTTCATGTAGTTCTTTGTCCAGCTTTCCGTAAAAGTCTCGTCATCAAAAAGCAGTTCCCCATAGACCGAATAGTTTTTAAAAGGCTGATATGACATATCG
>JAQVNT010000184.1 GCA_028702975.1 Candidatus Delongbacteria bacterium | reverse complement strand
CCGTGAATATTGAAGCGATAATTATTTTTTTCATTTTTGCCCCCTTTTAATTTGAACTTCAAAGGTTAAAATAACTCTCAATCTGAGAAATTTCAAGTAAATCTTTTTCGCTAAAGCTAAAATCTTCAACTATCTCTCCGAATTCTTCCTCAATAGCGGTTTTAAGATTCTTTTTCAACAGTCCGTAGAAGGTCTCGTGATCGGGGTATTCGCCCGTTTCGGAAACTGTCGCCGTTTTCTTTTTTGTGATCTCAAGAAATCTGCCTTTGAGGTCAGGACTAATACTTAAAAGATCTATAAGTTCGAGATGTTTTTCGCCCACCAGTATCGATCCGTGCTGAAGAACAGAATCTTTCAGTCTTTTCTGAGCGCTGCCGACAAGCTTTTTCTCTACTAGGACGACCTCGAAAGTCGAAGTGGACGAGAAGCATATCGATGACAACTTATCCTTATAAAGTTCCTTGAAGTCCGGCGCTTTTCCTTTTTTCAGTCCTGCATCATCCACGCCCGACGCTTTTAAGGCTCGTACGAGAACATTGCTTATCTTGTTATAAACTTCAAGTATCGAATCGGAGAAATGCCTTGAGGATCTCGGGATTATCATCGAATAAGTCAGCTCCTCAGAATGAAAAACAGCCCTGCCTCCGGTTTCCCTGCGGACAATGTCATAACCTTTTTCGGTGCACTTTTGAGCATCGATCTCTTTGATATCCTGATGGTATCCGAGCGAAACGCAGTAAGGGTCCCATCTGTAAACTCTGAAAGTGGGTCTGTCCAGAAAATTTCTTGCTGCATAATAATCCGCCGCCATGTTGAATTTCCCGTGCATCGACCCGGTATCTATAAATCTTATTGCGTCATGAGACATTATCTGACGATGCCTCTTTTTGATCTTTTTAAAAATTCAGTGATCAGAGCGACCTTTTCTTTTCCCTCAAATTCCGCTTCAAGTTTTACAACGGCGTCTTCGGTTTTTAGTCCGCTCCTGTAAACTATCCTGTAGGCGTCGGAAAGCATCTGGATCTCATCATCACTATAACCCCTGCGTTTAAGGCCGACCTTGTTGAGCCCGGAAAATCTGGCGGGTTCTCCTGCTATCATAAGGTAAGGGGGAACATCTCTTTTTATCTTCGCTCCGCCTTCGATCATGCAGTACGAACCGATCTGGGTGAACTGATGCATGAGGACATGGCCGCTTAAGATCGTATTCGCGTCCACAGTACAGTGTCCGGCTATCTGAACGCCGTTGGCAAGAATGCAGCCGTCACCGACGACGCAGTCATGGGCTATATGAACGAAAGCCATTATGAAACAGTCCTTGCCTACTACGGTCTTGTAGCTGTATTTGGTTCCCCGGTTCAAAAAAGCGTATTCGCGTATAACGGTTCTTTCGCCTATCTCGAGCGTCGTTTCCTCTCCTGAAAATTTCAGGTCCTGCGGCACTGTTCCGAGAACCGCTCCGTTATATATCTGAACATCTTTGCTCAGTCTCGTGCCTGATGCAAGTGTGACATGAGCTCCTATCCTGCAATTGTCGGCAATTACGACATTTTCTTCTACAATCGTGAAAGGTCCTATCTCAACATTACTGCCGATCTTAGCTTTTGATGAAACTATTGCTGTGTTATGGATCATTTTATTTCCCGGTTTATTTATCGCCTTCTTTATCTATCACCATAGCCGTCATTTCGGCCTCGGCGCACTTCTGTCCGTCAACATAAGCTATTCCTTTCATTCTGCATATACCTCTTGAGAGCGGCCGAGTCATCTCAAGGTGCATGATGATCTGGTCGCCCGGCACTACAGTGCGTCTGAATTTTATATTGTCGAGCCCGGTGAAATAAACCACCTTCGTTGCCGGGTCATCTATTGAGTTCATTAATAGCAGTCCGCCGGTCTGTCCCATAGCCTCGATTATCAGTACGCCGGGCATTACGGGTTTGCCGGGAAAATGTCCGTTGAAAAAATCTTCATTGACAGTAACATTTTTCAGGCCGACCGCTCTCTGGCCGGGCGTCATTTCCAGAAGCCTGTCAACGAGCAGCATTGGGAACCTGTGGGGAAGAAGGTTCATTATATCTTTTACATCGAATACGAAGTCCTCGTTTGGGCTTCTCTTGAACTTGTTGATGATCTCGTGCTTGTCCACGGCCTGTTTGAGCATCCTTACAAGTTCAATGTGCGCCGCGTGCCCGCCTCTGGCGCAAAGGAAATGCGCCCTTACCGGTTTTCCGAGCAGTGTCAGATCGCCTATCAGATCGAGTACTTTATGCCTTACAGGTTCGTTCTTGAACCTGAACTCTACAGAGCCGAGAACACCTTTGGTCTCGGGGATTATCCCTTCTCCCATTCCCAGCTTATCCTCGATACTTTTTCTTTCGTCCGGGTTCAGTTCCCTGTCAAGTATCACGACCGAGTTGTCTAGCGACCCCCCTTTGATAAGCCCCGCTTCTTTTAACTGCTCAACTTCAGTAAGGAAGCAGAAAGTTCTTGTAGGGGCGTAATCTTTAATAAACTCCTCATCGAGATCATAAAGCGAAGTGAATTGCGTACCCAGAGCCGGATTCTGGTAATCGACCATATAGGTCACTTTAAACTTTTCGGCCGGGACCGCAATAAGCTCGATACCTTTTTCTTCGTTCTTATATGTTATGATGTCCTTTACTTCGAAATACTGCTTAGGCTTATCCTGCTCAACGATGTTGTCTTTAAGTAAATTTACAAAATCTATTGAACTTCCGTCCATTACAGGCGGCTCTTCAGCGTTCAGCTCTATTATTATATTGTCTATGTTAAGGCCTGTAACGGCAGCGAGCACATGTTCCACTGTGTGTATCTTCACTCCGTCCCTGCTCAATATCGTTCCTCTCGAAATGCTGTCAACAAAATCGATGGTAGCCGGTATCTCCACGGGTTTCTCAAGGTCTGTTCTGATAAAACTGATCCCGTGGCCTTCGGGAGCGGGTTTAAAAATAAGGTCAGATTCGCATCCAGTATGCAGTCCTGTCCCTGAAATTTTTGCGTCTTTAGCTATAGTTCTCTGTTTTTCAAGCATCATTTCTCCAGCTGATTAAAATTATCGTGAAAAATGCGTTTTTATATCAATAAAATCAACAAAAAACTTGTCATATTCGATGCGAATTGATATATTATGACCCTGTTAACGGTATGGTTGTGATAAAAATTTAACAATAGCAGGGAGAAAATCATGTCAAAGGTTTCAATAGCACTTATAACTCTAATACTGGTTGTCATTTCAGGTTGCAGCAAAAAAAATGAAGGTGACTTTAAAAATCTCAGTAAAGAAGAAATGAAATCCAGAGCTCAAAAAGAAAGCTATGTTTTTGGTGTGGATCATGCAAAAAGTCTGGAAAATCTACAGGAAAGTTTTGATCCTGACGCTTATATACAGGGATTTAGAGATCAAATTAAAAAATATCCCTTTCTTTTTTCTGACATTGAAATGGATGCCATAAGAAAAACAAGTGAAAAAGAAAAAAATGAAGCTAAACAATTTTTGTCCGAAAATAAAAAAAACAATAAAGATATAAAGGTGACAAGAAGCGGCCTTCAATATCAGATGATTAAACAAGGTGAAGGGGAAAAACCTAAGCTGGAAGATAATATAAAAATAAATTATTCGGGATCTCTGATTAGCGGTGAGTATTTTGAAAACACATTCAGTACAGGCGAACCTGCAACTTTCCAACTTAAAGGTGTGATAAAAGGCTTTCAAGAGGGTTTATTGCTGATGAATGAGGGTAGCAGATATAAATTTTTTATACCTCCTAATCTGGGTTACGGACCAACTGCAAGGGGAAAGATACCTCCAAACTCAATACTTATCTACGAAGTGGAGCTTATCGAAATTATTAAATTATGATACTAAAATATTTAAAAAAAGGACAACAAATGAAAAAAATCATAGCAGTAAGCCTGATGACATTCTTTTTATTCTCATGTGCTCAGAAATCTGAAAAAGAAATAAAAGATGTTGAGGTAACAGGAAAAACAGTAGCCACTTCTGAGAAAGTTACTGAATTCGCCGGAGTAAAACCCGTAGCTGTTTTCGAAACGAGCATGGGGACGATAAAGGTAGAACTATGGCCTGATAAAGCGCCTCTGACCGTAGCTAATTTTGTCGGGCTTGCGAACG
>JAQVNT010000183.1 GCA_028702975.1 Candidatus Delongbacteria bacterium | reverse complement strand
CTCAGGCGGACAATTTATTAACAGTCAGTTCCTGATGTCGGGTTTTAAACCTGTTTATCTGATGTCTGATTCTAAAACCAACCTTTCTTCATTCGTCTGGAAAAGAGCCGTAATAGATTCAGTAGATTACATGACCAATGATCTCTGTTTATTGAATGATAGATTCAAAGTGAGCGGTGTCATAAAAGAGATCCGTTTTCCCGTCAGAGCCCTTTCCGCGCCTGATCTTTTTACAACTTATGCCTTAAGGGACGGTATGTTTTACGTGGCTGAAAATAAAGGTTCTGATTACAGGATCTACGCGATAAACAGCAGGTCGAACATCAAACAGGTTATCGAGAAAGATTTTAAACCGGTCAGTTATAACGAATATGAGATCAGTGCTCTCAATAATTTCCTGAAGAATGTCGGGTTTGACACACTTGACACAAGGATAAATCATTACAAGAAAGCGATAAATTCAATTCATGTCGACAAAAAGAATAAATTATGGGTAAATGCACCTGCTGACAGGACGCTTGAGAATCAGGACTCACTCTATGTGGATATTTTCGAAAAAGGAGCTTTTTTAAATACAACAGTACTCAGTTTTATAAAGCCGGACGAAACATTCAATCTTCTTGGCAACCGGATCTATGTAATCGCGGAAGACAGAAAGTCAATTCGTGTTTACGATTACGAATAAATAAAGCCGGAAGTCGAGCTATTTTTTATAGCCGATCGTTCTAAGAAAGTCGTAACGCCACTTTTTGTCATCTTCGCCTTCGATTCCGGCGGGTTTTGCCCCGTCAATGACCCCCATGATCCCACGGCCCTGTTCAGTTGACGCAACGATAACTTCAACAGGATTGGCTGTAGCGCAGAAAATATTGCATACTTCGGGGACATCCTTAATTCTCCCTGTCAGATTTATCGGAAAAGCGTCTTTCAAAACGACAATGAATGAGTGCCCGCACGAAAGTCTGTATGCGTTTTCTGAGGCTGTTTTCGTAAGTTCTTCATCGTTCCCGTCGAATCTGACAAGGCATTTTCCTGAAGCCTCGCAGAACGCGATACCGAATTTCACTCCCGGCACAGTATTGACAACAGCTTCATAAATATCCTCGACGGACTTGATAAAATGAGCCTGACCGAGAATTATATTACAGTTTTCCGGGACAATGAGCTTAACACTTTCAAGGTTCATAATAAAACTCCTTTTCTACCAGTTGGAGCTTAAGGCCATAACGATCTTTTCAGAGATCCTTTCGATAAGTATGTCGAAAGCTGATCTTCTTTCTTCGTCTCCGCCTGAAGCCATAAAATATTCGCTGTCCGAAACTCTATGTTGTTTAACGATGTACTCTTGAGAAACATTGTTGTAAAAATTGATTTCGACTGAAATAGATATTACCATCTGGTCGATATCCTCGTCTCTTGTCTGGGATGAAACTGATTCAGAGTATGAAACTACAGTTCCGTAGATCTTTGAATCGGCGTCCGCAGAATTCTCGATATCAAAATAATTATAGCTCTCGATCTGTCTGATCACATTCTCGTTAAGTATCTCAGGCAGGCTGAGGTCATACCTTCCTGAATTGTCCTCGAATATTATCAGCTGCGCGTTCTTAACATTCGGAGGTATGCTTTTTCCTGAAAATGAATAATTTCCGCATGAAGCTAAAATAAAGAGTGTTAAAGCAGAAACCAAAAGTCTCATATCACTATCCCGTATTTTTCGATCTTTCTATAAAGAGTCCTTTCGCTTAAATTGAGCTCTTCCGCGGCTTTTCTTCTGTTACCCCGGTGTTTCTTGAGAGTCATAATTATTTCGTCTTTTTCAGAGAGTTCTTCGGTCGGAACGATCTCTCTCTCAGGATCAATTATCTCCTTTATTTCATCCCTGTAATGTATTTGAGGCTGTTTTGAAGAGTAAGTCTCGAGAATGAATTTTTTTATAAGATTCAGGTCGCTTTTTATTTCCAGAAGCGTTTTAAATATCAGATCGGTATCTTTCTGCGGCTCATCATGAATTAGCATGGGAAGGTATGAGGCAGTGTGCTCTGTCTTAAGGTATTTACGGATAATTTCTCCGGAAACGGTTTTTCCTGTTTCCATAACTGTAAGCATGTCGATGAAATTTTTAAGCTCCCTGATATTTCCTTTCCAGTGATGGTTCATTATCTCTGAAAGGGCGTCTTTATCAAATATCAGCTGGTCTCTTCTATATTTTTTTGCGGAATCGGCGGAGAATTTCATTAAGAACAGAGGAATATCGACAAGTCTTTCTTTCAATGACGGTAATTGAAGCGTAACCGCTTTAAGCCTGAAGAAAAGGTCCTCTCTGAACGAACTCTTCGATACCATCTTCGGCAGATTTTTGTTAGTTGCTGCGATTACTCTTACATCGACTTTAACATTCGTTGACCCGCCTACTTTCATAAAAGTTCCGTTCTCTAGGACTCTAAGCAGTTTTACCTGGCTTGACAGAGGAAGTTCGCCTATCTCATCAAGAAATATCGTGCCTCTATCAGCCATCTCAAAATAGCCTTTTGATTTGTCGTTAGCACTTGTGAACGATCCTTTTTCATGTCCGAAAAGTTCATTTTCGATAAGACCTTCAGGAATCGCTCCGCAGTTTATTGGAATGAATTTGTTGTTCTTCCTGTCGCTCAGATCGTGAATAAGCTGTGCGAATATCTCCTTGCCTGTCCCGCTCTCGCCTGATATTAAAACAGAAAGACCTGTAGGCGCAACTGTTTTTGCGATGGCTACAACTTCCGATATCTTTTCGGAATAACCGATTATGCCGTGTTCTCTATAATTGGGCCCGAGTTCTATTCCGAGCTGATCGATACTCATATAATTTCCGCATCATTAAGTTAACCAGAACCATAATATAACAAATCAGTCCGAATTCTTCAAGTGTTCAGTTGGGTATTTAGTCGTCGCGGGAGTAAAGGAGCTGTTAATAATCAATTTAGTTGTTGATTTTACCAAAAAATTGTTTTAATATACTTACCCAATTAAAAATTGGAGAGAGCGGTTTGATCCGTGTAGGAATAATAAAAAGGGAAACGCAAATCAGGAGAGGCGAATGAAAATCTATGTGGGAAATCTGTCTTACAACACGACCGATGATGATCTTAAAGAAGCATTTGAGAAATTCGGTACCGTAGAATCGGCAGTAGTAGTTAAAGACAAGATCGACGGGAGATCTAAAGGATTCGGTTTCGTTGAAATGTCATCAGAATCAGAATCTAAAGAAGCCATTGACGGTATGGACGGTCAGGAATTGAACGGCAGAACTGTGAAAGTTAACGAATCTAAACCCAGACCGGAAGGCGACAGAGGTTTTAGACCTCAGAGAGGCGGATTCGGCGGCGGGAGCAGAGGCGGATCAGGCGGCGGAAGCAGAGGCGGATTCGGCGGTGCCAACAGAGGCGGAAGAGGCGGAGACAGGTAATTCCCGTTTGCAAATATTAAAAATTTTAGGAAATTAGGCGCTTCGTGCGCCTAATTTTATAATATAAACTATGGAATAAAAAATGCTCAGGATCACTGATGTTATTTTAAAGACCGATCATTCTGCTGATGAGATAGGAACTGCAGCTCTGAAGAGGCTCAGGATCCCTAAAAAGAGATTGCTTTCGACAAGAATCATTAAGAGAAGCTATGACGCAAGAAATAAAGAGAATATTCTGTTCGTTTACACCTTAGATGTAGAGATAGAAAATGAAAAAGAGATCCTTGATAAGATCAAAACTTATAAAAAAATAAGCATTGCGCCGGTAACTGAATACAAATTCAAAACTAAAGCTAATTCACAGAATTTCAAAAGACCTGTTGTGATCGGTTCAGGGCCGTGCGGACTGTTCTGCGCGCTTATCCTTGCTCAGGCGGGTTTTAGACCTATAATAATTGAAAGAGGCAAATCAGTCAAGGAAAGGAGCGCCGATACATTCGGATTCTGGCGGGACGGTCATTTCGATCCCGCGTCGAACGTTCAGTTCGGCGAAGGAGGCGCGGGTACATTTTCCGACGGCAAGCTCAACACGCAGATCAGGGATCCGGAGAATTACAGGATAAAGGTTCTTGAGGAGCTTGCATCGGCAGGCGCGCCTGACGAGATCAGGTTCGTTTCAAAGCCGCACATCGGGACTTTCCGCCTCGTTAAG
>JAQVNT010000182.1 GCA_028702975.1 Candidatus Delongbacteria bacterium | reverse complement strand
AAGTAAAGAATTTTTCATATTCTAAATTCTTTTCTAAATTTAATACTACAAGGTTTTCAAACTCGCTCTTCCCGAACTGTTCGATAAGGTAAGTCTTACCTATCTGCCTTGCCCCTCTAAGCAGGAGTGGTTTTCTTCCTTCTTCACTCTTCCATTCGAGCAAAGTTCTGTAAATATCCCTTTTTATCATTTTTGCCTCATTTTTGTCAATATCCAAGGATAATATAATGATATTATTGACAAAATCCAAGGATATTTTTCGCTATTTTATGATATTTTCCAAGGACACTTATTTTCTAAACCTCATTCTGCTGAAAAGCGACTCGCTGTTTATGCTTTTAAGTTTGTCGAAGTCAGCGAACTGAAGTACCGCCATCCAAACTATCCAGGTTAAGAACAGCCATGCTGCTAAAATGAACACAAATAGTATTACAGGCACATGATATTCCATCACACCGGTGAATTTATTGTAAATGATAGTGTAAAGTATCATGAACGGCAGCAGAGGAAGAAAGGCTATAAGAAATTTTCTTAGAACGGTTTTCAAAACTTTATTTACAAATTCTTTTCTCGATAGCCCGGAAGTAGTATATAGAAAAGTTATTTTATCTTTGTTTCCGATAGTCAAAGAAAGATAACTACCTGCTATAAGAGGAATTACGCTTAAGAATGGTATCATACCTTCATGATCAATTATAAGGCCGAACACTATTGCCGCTATCCATGGATACTGCAAATAGATCAGCGGGTGATATACTCCGAAAATGGTAATTTCAAAAAGCTCCCTGTATTTATCACTGCTCTTTTCTGAATGCGTGATCCTTTTTCTCAGAGATTTTTCTGGCATACTTTCAAAGTACTTCTCTATTGACCTTATCGTATTCTCAAATCCATTTTCTGAAGATTCTTTCAGGTTGAAATTTATATAATTCCTTCGGAAGCTAACAGCCTGATAGATTATAACCGCTGCGAATCCGGCATAGAACAAAGTAGCTGATCGAGGATATTTATCCTGAATTGCAGGAAGTGCAAAGATTCCGATCAAGCCAAATATGTGAAACAATATCTTAACAATTATGTACTTACGGCTTCTATAAACCGAAACAGAATCAAAGAAAAAAGCTGTTACAATTAACGAAAGGATGCACAGATTCAGGAAAACCAGAAATGATATTAGTTTAAGTTCTTTCAATCCGCCTGCAATGAAAACGAACCAGGCAAAATAAAAAGATAGATGCAACAGACTGTAATTCATTATCTTGTTTCTGATCTCGGGTACAGAATGGAAAATCGGAGTATTCAAAGACAACTTCAAACATAAAATCAGAATAATATAATTCAATATACAGGCAATACCAAACAGGTTAACGAAAACCAGCACAAAAACTGAATCGACTTTTCCGAATAAAATATATGCTTCCGAGTCAAAAACTTTCATCAGAATAGTAAAAATTACAATTGTCAGATATATCAGCATCCCCAGCGGCATCGTTCTGTAGTTGAATCTGAATATCTTTATATATTCTTTCATTTCATGCTCCTGACTCATTATACTCAAATGTATTATTTTTTGATTTATTCTGTTTCCATTTAATATATATCAGCAGATATCCGCAAATTATACATCCTGCTGGTAAAACCGCGTGTAATAAAATATTGAAATCATTGGAATTTTTATAAAACAGTCTATATTCCATAATTGTAAGTGACAGGATAATATAAGTCATCAACCTTGTATTATACCATAACGCGGTATATAATATATCTTTTTCAAATCCTTTGCGATCCTTTTTGTTCATTAAAAACAGATTTTCGATAGTGTCCTTTTTATCAAACGCCTTAGAAACTACTAAAGGAACAGTCAGAATTAACAAACCGATCCCATAGGAGCTGTTAATGGTGCCCAGAATATTAAATAAAAAGCCTGTTATAAAATTCGTAGCGTAGTAAACTACAATAAGTAAAATAATACTGCCTGTGTATTTATACAGGGAGTATTGATACAGTCTTGCATAATTGAAACGTCTTGGATCTAACGATATTCTGGAAAGAGCTTTCTTCATATCTTTTTCTTTCCAGCTTGATCCGAATACTTCTTCAAAATCTCCGTAAAAGAAACGCTTTACACCCTTATCAAAATTTTCTTCCTCTTCTTTGTAATTTCTGAAATTTTCTATAAAATTTCTGAACTGAATAATCCAAATAAGCACTGTATAACCGAAAATAATTGCCAACTTGAATTCATTAAATATAGAACTTAAATACGGTGCCCAAAGAATACCGAACTGAAATACAATCTTCAGTATGATATACTTTTTTGAATTATAAATATATTTAAATCCCCACACAATGATAAGAAACAGTGATATCACCCATGAATAAACAAACATATAAAATATCACTTCTTTCAATCCTGAGATATTCGCTATAAAGATTGACCATACTATAAAAATTCCCAAAAGAGAACCTTTATAAAAAAGTATTTTAGCTCTGATGTCCGGAGTCAAAACAAACAGATCGGATTTCAATGCCGACCTCAACTGATATATAATGCCCAGCGGTACGATTATATGTACCATAGTAAAAATCAATATCGCAGGGATATCGAGAGCGGGCTCTGATATTTTTAACAAACTGGTATCGAAATCTTTGTATAACAATTTATAAAATGTTAGCAGAATTATGAGCAATATCGGAAAAATAAACTTTATCCCGTATTTCTTCAGATCGTTAATGAACATTTGTTTATATACCTGCATTTCACTCTCCCGGATTATTTATTCAGTTCAATGAAAATATCTTCAAGATTCATTTTTTCGCTGTACTGCTCCTTCAAGTCAGAAAGGCTTCCTTTATATTTAATTTCATTATCTTTCAATAAAGCTACATCCGCAGCGATCCTTTCAAGGTCGGAAGTGATATGCGTGGAGAACAGCATCGTACTGCCTGAATCAAGATTTAAGTCTATCAGTTCTTTTATGAAAGTCCTACGGGCGATAGGATCGAGGCTTGCGACGGGCTCATCGAAAATATACAGTTCGGGATCATGCCCCATGGCCGCGACTATAGCAACCTTCTGCTTCTCCCCTTCCGACAGGTCTCTGAAACGGGCATCAGGATCAATACTCCATTCTTTGACCAGCTTTGATATCTTATCTTTGTTCCAGATATTGTAAAAAGCTCCGATGTAATCAAGGAGGTCTTTAACTCTCATCCAGCCACTGAACATATCCGTTTTCTGAGGCACATAACCGATCCTGTGCTTCACTTCGCCGGGGAGGTCCCATGAATCCTCACCGAAGACGGTCGCTTTTCCTGAATCGAGCTTTAATAATCCGAGAAGAGCTTTTATCATAGTGGTCTTTCCTGCTCCGTTCTTTCCGATCAATCCCATGATAGTTCCTTTGCGGATCGTGAGGTCGATGTCTTTTAATACCTGCTTGTTCCTGTAACTTTTACTGACTTTATCAAGCCTGATCACAACATCATTATTTTCCATCTTTATTCTCCATGATTTTTGATAACAGTTCAATGACCCTATCCCTTGAAAGATCGAGCTGCTTTGCCTGATCCGCGATCTCTTCAAGCCCGGGTTTGATGATCTCTATTCTTTCTTTTAATGTCTTGCTTGATTTGATATCGGTAGAAACGACCATCCCGAGGCCTCGTCTTCTTTCGAGAATATTCGAGTTCTCAAGCATACTGTAAGCTTTAGATACTGTCATCGGATTAACCTGGAAATACATTGCTACACGCCTGACCGACGGCAATTCATCACCCGGAGACAGATTTCCGCTCGCCACGAGCCGTTCGACCTGATCGACGATCTGCTTATATATAGGAACACCCGAACTCGGCTGGATCTGGAATATTATTTCATTATTGTCGTCCATACTCTTCCCTATTTAAATTTCACCGGCAGCGAACCGCATTAGTGTATCAGTATTGTAATACACTAAAATTAAAAAGTCAAGCGATTATTTTTTATCATAGCGACTTTTCGATTTTTGTTTTATATTTAGAAGTTTGAAATTTAACTGCGGATGCCATGAGAAAACGGCTAAGAAAGATCACTGACAACAATGTCCACCTCGCTTTTATCTTTACGGGACTCCAGGGTTTCGGGCGCGGCGTATGGATGGGAAACATCCTGAGCCTGTATATTGTTATACTT
>JAQVNT010000181.1 GCA_028702975.1 Candidatus Delongbacteria bacterium | reverse complement strand
TAAGGCCATGCATAGCTTTTTTTTCTGATTTCACCTCCCAAAGGTATATGATCCGGTCGCCCGTACGGATCCCAATTATCCGGGCTTTTATATTTGTCCGAGAACATTGTTGTAAATTGCTCAAAACCCGTTGCTTTTGGATCATAAACATCCTGAAAAAGACAATTTATCCGGCCTTCAACATTCGAAGTCTCGTTTATTCTGCCAAGTGTCAATCCTGAAGGATCGTCATCAAACAATATAGGCCAAAGTTCGTTAGACCATCCCCAATCTAAAGATCCATAACCTGTTGATACTAGAGGTCCTTGAAAAATTTTCGAATTAATACCTGATAAATTAATCTCCGTCGAATCTAAATAACCTCCTAACCAAATACTCGCTGATGACAAATAGGCAAACTCAGAACCTCCGGGAAAATCACCACTGGGTGCTGTTTTACCAGTACACTGGTCTGTAAATGTTTCATTGTTTGACCCGAAACCTGAATTTCCTAATACACCACTATTCGTAATATTCATCCAGAACATACCGGTCCTGTGTACGCGATTTTCGGGATATGGTTTAATTGTTTTTGAATAATCTGTCGCATTAATAGTTAAATTCTTATCAGAAAAGTCATTGTTCTTAATAAATGTTATTGTACGACTGTATAAAACACTGAGATTTATTAATAGAAAACAAATAATCATTTTTAATAACCGCATACATCTTCCTTTCAATCAATTAAGGAATGTAATAAGAAAATGATGAAATAGAAATAGAATTATGTAGGGGATCCGAGTTCCCCTACATAATTTATGCTTATTAGCAGCACATGCCTGTTCCAGCAGAACAAACACATGTGTCTGCACATGTATTAATACATACAGTGACGCAGGTTTGCCAGATAAAACAAGATGGTCCATCTGTTGGTGTCTTCGTATCTCCACCTTTTACTTCGAGCATCTCATTACCATTCAGTTTTGCTACTGTCTCTTTGTTGAGACTGAGATTTGTTTTCATGTTTCACTCCTTTGTTTTTTTATTTTTCCCCGTCGGCCGAAACGGTTTAATTTATTAACAGCATATCAGTCCAATTCAGATTAATCTTATCAAGATTCGACAAGAACGACAATCCTACGCCTGCAGTACCGTTAAGTATGCCTAATTCGTATTCATACCCGTCCTTTGTACGCATGCTGAAACCTTCCAGATCGTTCCCTTTGTTACTATAATAACTTAGTGTTACATCTTGCCAATGATCAACAAGGCTTTCATATTTTTCAATTTGAAAAATATTAGATAAAACATTACTGATAACGTTGATTCCCGATGATCCGTGACAGATACCGCTGTCGTTTATCAATTGATCTTTCGCATCTGTTCTTACTGACAAAGAGTCAAAGATTTCTATATAATTATCTTTATAAACCGCTTTATCTTTGATTAACTTACAGGCATTCAGGAAAGCGAACCCATTGCCGATATCTCCATAACACCAGGCAAGTCTGCTTCTTTCTTTTTTAACTGATCCGTCAATTTCAATATAAGAAGGGAAAAAAGATAGTTTATTATCTCTGGTCGTGTTTTTGTTCTCAATAATATAGTTTGTGAATTTTTCGATCAAACTTAGACAATTAATTTTATAATCCTGAGAAATCCCGGCGATCCTGCATAAAATAATAATAATACTCGACATCCCGTGAGATAAACTGAGGTTATATACTTTCTTGGATTTTTCGTTTTCATCTAATACTGTCGACTCTATTTTCGCTGAATTATTTTCATCGTCAAAAATCGTGTGTTTTTTCAGCTCTTCTATATACTCGTTTAAATAGCCTGCAATATTTTCGTTTTCTCTAAATCTTTGAGTGAAATAAAATGCTATTCCTGTAGCACCGTGCAGGAAATCAAAATTCCCTGACCTTGAATATGCGATCATGGAGTCATAAAGATAGATATCAAAATCTTTTAAGACTTCAAGGCTCTCTTTTTCAATGAAGCCGTTCTCCGCCAGATGATTTACAGCCCATCCGACACCAGCAAGTCCGTTGCAGTATGTCGGCAGTAAAGAGTCATTGTTGATATCATTAAAAACATCTTCAAGAATATGCTTAGCATATTCTTTATACCTTTCGTTTTCAAAGTACCTGCCGTTATAGAACATGAATAGTGAGATTCCTGCTTTCCCAGAAAATAACCCTATCTTATTTTTTAATTCTCCTTTATTGAACCTTGAAATAATGTCTTCTGCGATCTCGTGCAGTATTTTTTCGATCAGCTCTTTAGTGTCTTTATCCAACCGTAACCTCCTTTAATTCCTGCTGTTTATTGTTTTCAGTATGCTTCATTCTGGCCAGCATAGAATCGTAATACTTCCAAAGATAATTATACAGTACCATCTCCTGCGGTCTCTGATTGGATCTGAACAGCCTGTTGAGCATCATATGAGATAAACTGGCTATATATCCCGTTCTGTCTATACGCAGTGAATTGGTGCTTTCAGGATCATTAAGTTCGGAAATGAGCGGTCTTGTCATATTGCTTTTAAAGTCAAGAAGATCATTGAAGATCGGTGTATATTCATAATCTGAGCCTGCCTTCATTAGAACTTCAATATCTTTTCTCATTTCCCTATAATTATCGTTCAACTGTTTCTTTAAATATTTCTCAACGCTGAATTCTTTATTGAATCCGTCCCTGAACTTTACGATCGTTTCTATCTTCTCAGACAGGTCCATCCCGAAATCAGTAAGTAGTCTGTCTATCGCTCTTAGACCGAACCGCCATCTGATATGCTCGGACCGATCGCCCTTATCAGAAATAAAATTTATAAGATTCAGGATCATGGAGCTGTCGATCCCGAAAATACTTTCGGATATTTCAATAGTATTCTCACCGTACCGGTTGATCTCTCTTTCATAAACATCGATAACCACCTTAGACACTATACCGTTCTGGATCAGATCGTCTAAAGCATCATACATATTCTTGATAATTATACCTGCTGATTCTTTTTCCGTAAAATGGAATCTTAATCTTATATGAAGATCAGGATCACCGTATCTGATAAAGAACCATTTGACGATTACTTTATCAGAAAATAATTTCTCCAGTACCGGTTTGATCGCTTCGGTCAGGACAGTATCGGCAGATTTATACCCGCAGTAAATTTTATAAAAAAGCCATTCGCTTCCTATATGAAATTCCCTTTTCATAGATTGTTCCTGAAATATGATATTACAAATTCGTTAAGAAACACACCTTCATCAGACTTCACAATCGCATTATTTTCGTCAAAGAGAAATTCTTTCAGCTTAAATTCCTCCCCTTTCAGTGATGATAACAGCATTCTGATACAGAATGAATTCTCGAGATTAATCAGCAGAGTATTATCACCTTCCTCAAGCATTACAAGCCCCGGAATTTTACGTTTTGTCCGCCATTCGGTGACTTTACCGATAAGTTCTTTACTGTCTTTGATCTTTGAAAAAGGTTCGACTTCTTTCTTTTTGATCTTCCATTCGGCAAGATGCAGTATAATATTCTTATATACGATCCTCGGAACATGTCCGTACCTGTCTATAGCATTGCTTAAAGGAAGATTAACGCCGCGGATCATGTCCTGATACTGCATTTCACATAAAAACTGGTAGATCGGCTGTGCGTTAAATGAAAAATTATGCGCATTCGATAATCTTGGAATAATGACCTTGTTATGTTTCTTTGAGCGCATGATAAGTTTTTTTCCGTAAAGTGAAAGATAAATATCGTCAAGCTGTATCTGATGATCAGTATCTGAATTCGACTTCGCGAGATAAGGAATCTCGTACTCATGGAACTGCGGATGAAGGAGCACGTTGCCGACCCTTGCCTGCGGAAGATGCACAATTTCAGCGACAATAAAATCTTTTAGTATTTCTTCTTCTTTTTTCACCATCAACTTTACGAAATCATCTGTCTCTTTATCCGCGTGACAGAAACGGCCTAACAAATAAACGCTTGATGATCCTCCTGCGCTGCTGATATATATCTGGTCGGCACCTTTCCCGTCCCTGCCCGTTATCTTTGCGACTACTGAGAACGTTGGCGCCATTTTATCCAGCTTTGAATCGAAATTCCTGGCATCTTCGTCTGAAAGTTCAACAACTGGTTCATTGGCGGATAAAGCTTCGAATATTTTCCTGTCCAGTAAAGCGATTGTTCTGTTCCAGTAGAAGATCGGAAGAGC
>JAQVNT010000007.1 GCA_028702975.1 Candidatus Delongbacteria bacterium | reverse complement strand
CTGCGCTGTAACTGGAAGTGTATGCGCCGGTGGTAAGCCAGTACAGCCTGTCCCCTATCGCGAGGTTCAGAGGAAATTTGTATGCAGTGTTCTCATACATTATATCCTGACTGTCGCAGGTAGGTCCTGCAAGAATGACCTCTTCTGTCTCGCCTTTCTTCTCGCTGTAAACAGGATACTTTATCGATTCGTCGAGGGTTTCGATGAGACCGCTGAATTTACCGACATCGGTATATACCCATCTGACCAGAGCCGTCCTTGCCTTCCTTGAGATCAGAACGACTTCGCTCACAAGAACGCCGGACTCTCCCACCATCGATCTTCCCGGCTCCAGAATTATTTCAGGCAGCTTTTCGCTGAAATCTTCCTTCAGGTATCTGGTTATCTCTCGTGCGTAAACATCGATCGTGTTTGTCTTAGCTATGTAACTGGCAGGAAAACCTCCTCCCATATTGATCATTTTAAGTTCGATATTCTCATGCTCGCTCAGCCAGTCGAAAATGTATTTTACTTTTGATATTGCAGAGTCCCATGCTCCGATGTCATGCTGCTGGGAACCTACATGAAAAGAAATACCGTATGGCTCAAGCCCTAATCTCGAAGCTAAGATCACAAGATCTATTATCATATCGGGATGACATCCGAATTTTCTGCTCAGAGGCCAGTCTGCGGTTTCCGAGCTTTCTGTCAGTATTCTAAAAAACACCTTGGATCCCGGAGCTACGACCGCAATATTTCTCAGGTCGCTTTCGCTGTCCGTCGCGAACATCCTGATACCTTTATTGTAAGCATATTTGACATGTTCTGATTTCTTTATAGTGTTCCCGTAGCTTATCCTTTCCGGTTCAACACCAAGAGCCAGCACTTTATCAAGCTCATAAACTGAAGCGATATCAAAATTCGATCCGAGGTCTCTCAGAACTTCGATCACTTCATTCCCCGGATTAGCCTTTACAGCGTAATACTGTTTTGCGTAGGGGAAAAGTTTCTGCAGATTGTTGTACTTCTTTTTTATTTTGTCTAGATCTACCACAAGGAACGGGGTTTCGTGTTTGTCAGCAAAATTTTTGATCTTATTCCATTCTTTATGAGTCATGTAGTCATAGATCATCTCCACCTCCATGTTTTTTCGGAATGATAATACTTATTTAAATTTATCACAACATTTATTTCGACTTTTTTTTACTGTCAGTTCAGGAATAAATTTATTATATTCAAAACCACATTTGACACGGAGGCCTGAAATCAATAAAAACAGCTTGGAAATAAAAACTGAAAACTACAAAGCATTTCTGTTCGATATGGACGGTCTTCTTTTGGATACAGAAAGAATATGCTGGAAGTGTTTCGTCAGTGCCTGTAAAAAATTCGGTCATGATCCTGATTTTAATATTTATAAAAATTGTATAGGAAGGAAGGCTGAAGAAGGTGATATCGTACTTTCTGAGGGATTCGGGAGCCTTATTCCATATTGTGAGGTTAAGAATCTATGGAACGATTTGTACGCCGGAGTTGTTGAGGCGGGAGATATTGAGTTGAAGGCCGGTGTTTACGATTTTCTGAGAAATGTCTCTGATAAGAACAAAAGAATGGCGGTCGTAACTTCGACCGGAATGGAAACAGCGTTAAAAAAACTGACTTCAGCAAAGATAATTGATTTTTTCGAAATCGTTATGAGCGGCAATCGGGCGGAAAACTCAAAACCCCATCCCGAAATTTATCTTAAAGCTGCTGAACAACTTTCTCTAATGCCGTCTGAATGTATTGTCTTTGAAGATTCCGACAACGGCGTAATAGCTGCTCACAGCGCGGGCATGGATGTAATACAGATCCCGGATATGTTCGAACCTTCACATGAAGTTCAAAGACTCGGACACAGAGTTACAGACTCTTTGGCAAACATATTTCTAAAATAAAAAAAGCGGGAAAATCCCGCTTTTAACTTATTTCTTTTTATGCCTGTTTCTTCTCAGTCTCTTTTTTCTCTTATGAGTATTGATCTTGTGTTTTTTTCTTTTTTTTCCGCTTGGCATCTTCTTCCTCCTTTATATTTACTTTTTACTTCTGTTCACTTTGTCTTTCAGGCTTTTTACCGCTTTGAATACCGGAACCCGTTTCTCAGGTATTTCAAGCCTTTCTCTGCCTTTTGGTTTGTAAGCGATCCTTGCAGCTCTCTCAGCCACTTTGAAGGTTCCGAACCCTCTGAGTTCAATGACGAAATCATCTTTGAGGCTGTCTTTTATCACTTCTATCATATTGTTTATAACACTGCCTGTTTCTTTGTAGGAAAGGCCTGTTATTTCATGAACCTTTTTGATGATGTCAAATTTTGTCAATTTTTTTACTTCTTTCTTTTTTTGCTCCACTTTAGACTCCTTTCAATTTTATTTAAAAGATTTATACAGACTTCTCTATTTCCTTGAGCTTATCCTGCATCAGCTTCATGATCGCTTCAAGTCTTTCTTTAGACTGTGCTTCGTACCGCTGTACAAGAGCGGGCTGAGTATTTGAAGCTCTGATAAGCCCGAAACCGTCTTCAAAGATAACTCTGACCCCGTCAACATCTACAACATTATATCCTTCGGACTTGAAATACTCGGTAGCCTTCCTGACGATCTCGAATTTTTTATCGTCATCGCTGTCAAGCCTTATCTCCGGAGTCATGATGGTCTTTGGAACATCCGCAAGCAGTCCGGTAATACTTTTATCGGTTCGCGACAATATTTCCAGAAGCCTGAGAGACGCATAAAGCGCATCATCGTGGCCGAAGAATCTGTCCTTAAAGAAAATATGGCCGCTGACCTCTCCACCAAGTTCAGCCTTCGTTTCTTTCATCTTGGCCTTGATCAGAGAATGACCCGCTTTCCACATTATTCCGTTGCCGCCGAATTTGTTTATCGAATCATAAAGCGTTTGAGAACATTTTACTTCGCCTATGATCGTTGCTCCGGGTTTTCTTGACAGTATCTCTTTTGCGAAAATCAGCATCAGATGGTCGCCGAAAAGCATATTTCCATTCTCTGTTACGACTCCGATCCTGTCCGCGTCTCCGTCATATCCTATCCCGAGATCAGCCTTTGTTTCTTTAACTTTAGCGATTAGATCTGTCATGTATGCCGGGACCGTGGGGTCAGGATGATGGTTGGGAAAAGTCCCGTCGGGCTTCGTATAGAGTTCCGTTACATTGTGCCCGAAATGCCTGAATATTTCAGAGGCTATTTCTCCGCCTGTTCCGTTCCCTCCGTCAACAACGATATTGAGTTTGCGGCTGCCCATAGTAATATTCTCTTTCATGTAACCGAGGTATTCTTCTCTTATAGAAACAGTTTTTAGAGTGCCGGCAGGTGTTTCAGGTCTCCTTATAATGAGGTCGTTTTTTAAGATCAGATCTTTCAGATGCTGGATCCTTTCGCCGAAAATTGCATAGTCTTTTGTGATCATCTTAAATCCGTTCATGTCGGAAGGATTATGTGAACCTGTGATCATCACTGCAGAATCCGAATTGTAATGTATTTGAGCAAAGTAGAGCATGGGAGAAGTACACTGCCCGATCGAGATCACATCTATGCCGCAATCCCTGAGTGTATTCGTGAAAGTCGAGAACAGAAAATCTGCGGACAGTCTTGCATCGAAACCAACTGCACAGTTTTTATACCCTTCTCTTATCATCATTGTAGAAAAAGCCCGCGCTATCTTAATAACTGAATCCGCCGTAAAGTCAGTTTCCACAACGCCCCTGATATCGTATTCCCTAAAAATATTTTCGTTCATAAGCTCCTCCATTCAGTATGAATTATCTTACAGATTGAACTAATCCTACTTTTTTATAAACCTTATTTAATATCCTGTAAGCTTTTCCCTGTGCGTCCGCTGCGTTTTTTTTCAGTACCGATTCCAGGTAATCTTTATTTTTCATAAGATCATCATGCTTATTTTTTATGGGCGTCAGCTTCTCGACAACTATATCGGCAAGATCTTTCTTGAAATCCGCGTAGCCTTTACCGAGATATGATCTTTCTATATCTGCGACCGGTGTTTCTGTCAGGCTGGAGTAAATTGTGAGAAGATTTCTTATGCCGGCTTTTTCGTCGCCCTCCGAATATGTTATTTCCTTTCCGGAATCTGTAACTGCACTTCTGATCCTTTTTGCAGCTATGGCCGGTTCGTCGATAAGAGCTATCCTTCCCGATTCCCCCGAGTCTGTTTTACCCATTTTTGCCAGCGGGTTCTGAAGATCCATTATCCTTGCGCCTGATTTCGGTATAATGGGCTCTGGAACTACAAAAGTATCCGAGTATTTATGGTTGAATTTTATTGCTATATCCCTCGTAAGCTCCACATGCTGCTTCTGATCTTCGCCGACAGGAACATAATCAGCGTTGTAAAGCAGAATATCCGATGCCATAAGTACCGGATAAGTGAACAGCCCCGCATTGATATTTGCGCCCGGTTTTGAAGACTTGTCCTTGAACTGCGTCATCCTTCCGAGCTCACCGAGTCCGGTAATACATCCTAGAATCCATGATAGTTCAGTGTGCCCCGTCACATGAGACTGAATAAAAAGATTACTTCTTTCAGGATCGAGCCCGACTGCAATATACTGAGCGATGACAGATAGCGTTTTATATCTGAGCTCCTTTGGTTCCTGAGGCACAGTCAGTGCGTGGAGATCGGCCACCATGTAAAGCGTTTCATAGTCATCCTGAAGCCTGATAAAATTCTTCATAGCCCCTATATAATTTCCTATCGTAAGCTGCCCTGTAGGCTTAATACCGCTTAATATGACTTTTCTTTTTTCGTTTTCCATCTTTATAAAATTTCCATAAATTTAAAACACTATCTGATCAGAATAGAATACGGGACCGTCCTTACAAACAAGGTAGTAGCCTTCCGAATCTCTTTTTTTTACCGCGCAACCCTGACAAACACCCATTCCGCACGCCATCGGGGTCTCAAGCGATACCTGACATCTTGCGTTATTGCGCTCAACGAATTCAGCAACGGATCTCATCATTGGATCAGGTCCTACGGCAAAAATATCATAATTGTTTAAAGATCCGATATTGCCTGAACCTAACTCATTTTTTAAGAGATCAAGAACATTGCCTTTAAATCCTTTTGAACCGTCATCCGTTGAGCATAGGATCTCAGAGTTCTCTCTGTTATAATGAACCGTATCGAAAAAATCGCCGGATGTTCTGTTGCCCCATAATATCGTCACCGGTATATTCATGTCATGAAAATGGTCGGCAAGCCTTTTAATTGGCGCTATGCCCAGACCTCCCGCAATAAGTAGCTTTCTTCCAGCTTCTCCGTCGATAAAACCGTTACCAAGCGGGCCGAGAACATTTATTGTTTTTTGAGTCTCAAGCATTCCGGCGAGCAGTTTAGTACCTCTTCCTACAACGCTGAATATGAACTCGAACTCATTACCGTTTACTGAAGAAACGGCGAACGGTCTTCTGAGAACTGGAGAATTGAATTCTTGTGAAACCTGGACATTTATAAACTGACCCGGAATAGAAGATCCCATCTCGTTACCGGCGGAAAGGACTGCGCAATAGACATTTTCAGTCTCCTTTTTTAGCGACATTATATTCGCAGATATTTCGTAATATCCTTTTCCTACTTTCATAACGCTATAAGCCGTATCCGACAGGTTTCTTATAATTTTCCATGTTTATTTCTTTTTTTTCAATTTTCCCGTTGCCGTAATAATAAATTAGGGCAGAAAGTTTGTTTTTCTCAAGAATGTACTCAGCTTTTTCTCTTCCCATTGCAAAAGCTGCAGTAGCGAACGCATCGCTCAGATAGGTTTTTTCAGAGATCACAGTTACCGAGATGATATCGGAAATACCGTAACCTGTGAAAGGATTTATTATGTGGCAGTACCTGGTTCCGTCAGCTTCAATAAACTTCTCATAGTCTCCAGAAGTAGCTACAGCGCCGCTTCTGACATATATTGTATCTATCAGCATGTTCTCAATTCTGGGATGTTTTATTCCAATATTCTTGACATTTGGGGATCTTACGACCAGATCACCGCCTGCTTCCACTATGAAATCCGTGTAACCTTGTAAATCAAGATAATGAGCCGTTGAATCAACGGCGTAACCCTTTGCGATACCTCCAAGTCCAATTCTGCATCTTTTATCTGAAACAATGAATGAATCGCCCTGGAAAGTGTAACAGTCAAGATCGGAAATTTTCAAAGTTTCCATTAAGAGTTGCTCATCAGGTTTCGAAGGCTCCTTTTCATTATAAAAGCCCCATAGTTCAACAACCGGAAGTACAGCCACGTTAAAGTACTTGTCAGTATATTTGTGGAGGTTTTTTGATATCTTTAAAATTTCTCTCAGTGGAACCGGTATCTCTTTTCTGACATGAGGTTCTGCTGAATTCAAGATGTTCAGAGAAGAAGTTTCAATATACGGGTTCATTTCAGAATTGAAGTATGAGAATATCTCTCTGGAAGCTGAAATTATATGTGAAGTTTTTGAACTGTCAGGTATATCTAACCCGAAGAGTGAAATATTCACATCTGTTGAAAACTCAACAAAAGATGAAGTGACTTTCACTTTTTCTATTCCTGCACATGACACCAGAAAACAGGCGAGTACAGCATATTTTATAACATGCGAGATTTTCATTGCGGGTAAAAGTAGCATTTTATCAGTCTAAATGCAAGTGAAAATTCAAAATAATTATTAAATATGAAACGCTTTTTTTTAGATCCGCTTTCACTTTTTATGTAATTTCTCAACGAGGTAAGTCATCATCACATCACCATTCTCGTTGATGCCGATCCTCAGCACATCATCATTTTTAAAAAGCCATTTGTTGTAGATCGTTACCGAACCGTTCTTTATTGAGGAAAGTTTTATCTTGTCACTCTTATAGCTGGAAGGAAATGTGTTCTTATTGTAGCTCGGTTCGCCGTATTTCTCGATCAACTTACAGCTTATTTCCTCATACAGCTTCAAAGAATTCTTATTTGGATCTGAAGAATAGATTATCTGGCATGCATACATCTTTTTGTTATTGAAACTGAACTGCCATTTATTAACGCTGTATCCGAAGTGTTTTCCGTTCCTGTATTCAAGTATTGATTCGTCTGTATCGGATATCTTGAGGCCTTCCGCGTTCCTCAGCTTCTCTTTGGCAGTAAGCCTGGATGAACCCCATTTTACCCCGAATATCTGAGGAAGGCCTTCATTCAGTCTTTTCGGCTCGACTTTTACTTTTACGGTCTTCTTAATGCTTTCTATGCATTTCTTCTGTTCTTTTTGTTTTTCCACGATCTCCGACCATGCATCAGTGTATATAGAGTACAGATCGTCATATTCGTCTCTTGTAATATTCTGATCGGACATCTTGTCTTTGATCGCGTTGAATTCCGCCATCAGAGAATCAATTTCAGCCTTATAATGGTCGCAGTCCTGTGATATCAGGATTGATGTTGCCGCTATAAGCACTATCATTACAAACTTTTTCATCAAACTCCCCTTTTTCTCCTTTTTTTTCCTTTAACTTTTGTTTCGAAACCATTGTTCAAAACGGCGCAATTTAACTCAAGATTCAGCAAATGTCAACATAACTTTTTGGCAGTATTTCCACTAAAGAATTAATAATTACGACCTTGCAATTAAGTGCGTTTATGCTTATTTTAACCCTTGTCATAAAAGTGAGGTATTAAGATGGGTGACAGAATTTCAGTTTCTGATCTAAGAAAATACAAAGCCGCAGGGAAAAAGATAGCTGCGCTGACCGCTTACGATTTTTACACTTCCAAGATCCTTGACAGATCAGATCTCGATATGATACTTGTAGGTGATTCTCTGGGCATGGTATTTCAGGGTAAAACCACAACGATACCGGTAACTGTCGATCAGATAATTTACCACACGAAGATCGTTGTCGATGCCACTGCGAGACCTCTGGTAGTTGCTGATATGCCTTTCGGAAGCTTTCAGATATCAACGGAAAAAGCACTTGAGAACGCATTCAGGATAATGAAAGAAACCGGATGTAACGCAATTAAGATAGAAGGCGGAGAAAGAGTTGTATCCGTAATAGAGAAACTTACGGAATCAGGAATTCCCGTGTACGGGCACCTGGGCCTGACACCTCAGTCAATAAACGAATTTGGCAGCTATAAACTCAGGGCAAAGAACAACGAAGAGGCCGAGACACTAAAAAGAGATGCTGTTCTGCTTGAAAAAGCCGGTGTATCAGGTATTGTTCTCGAGAAGATCCCCGCTGCACTGGCAAAAGAAGTCTCCGGATCGGTAACTGTACCGACAATCGGAATCGGCGCGGGACCGTTCTGCGACGGACAGGTTCTGGTAATTACGGACATGCTCGGATTTGACCCGGACCTTAACTTTAAATTCGTAAGAAAATACACAGATGTAAACACGATAATAACTGAAGCAGTGAACGAATACATAAACGACGTAAAGAAAGGAACATTCCCTTCTGATAAAGAATCATACTGAAAGGATCGTTTTATGCCCAAAATACTGAGAACTGTATCTGAAACAAGAGATTTTACAAATCTATATGATCTCGTGAACAGAAGGATCGGCTTTGTTCCTACGATGGGAGCTCTCCATGAAGGACATCTTTCCCTGGGAAGAAAAGCAAGGAACGAATGCGATTGTCTGATCTATTCGATATTTGTTAATCCTATTCAGTTCGGACCAAAAGAAGATCTGGCCAGATACCCGAGAGACCTCAAAGGCGACCTTGAAAAACTTGAATCGATCGGAACGGATGCTGTTTTCTTTCCTGACGAGACCATAATGTATCCGGAAGGATATTCTACATACATAGATGTGGGACCGGTCGGAAATGTACTTTGCGGAAAAACCCGTCCGGGTCATTTCAGCGGAGTAGCTACGGTCGTGACCAAACTCTTCAACATCACAGGGTGCGATCAGGCATATTTCGGAAAAAAAGACTACCAGCAGTATACTATTCTGAAGAAAGTCGTTAACGAACTGAACATGCCAGTTGATATAATCGGAGTGGACACGGTAAGAGAAAAAGACGGCCTGGCAATGAGCAGCAGAAATTCCTATTTGAGCAAAGATGAAAGAAAAGCCGCTGTCGTTCTAAATAAAACGCTTAAGTTTGTTAAGGATAATTTCATAAGATTTAAAACCAAAAGCGAAATTCTGACTAAAGTAACAGAGCTGATATCTTCAGAGAAACTTGCGGATATCGAATATGCAGAGCTTAGAAATGCCTCAGACCTTTCTGATATAAGATCGATCAAGAAAAACAAACTTGTTCTTTTACTTGCGGTCAGATTCGGTACAACGAGACTTATTGACAACATGATAGTAAACTAGAGGATATCAATGAGAAAACTATACACTCTTATACTCGCGGCCGGAATGGGAAAGAGAATGAGATCAGATCTCCCGAAAGTCATTCACAAGATCAACAACAGAGAACTGGTGAAATATGTTATAGACCAGGCTAAAGGGGCAGGCTCTGACGACATATGGCTGATAGTAGGCCACAAAAAAGAAATGGTCATCGAGGCTACAAAGAACCTTGGAGTAAATTATACCGAACAAAAAGAACAGCTTGGAACCGGACATGCGGTAATGCAGGCGGAATCTCCTCTTGAAGGTAAAACCGGCGATGTTCTGATCTTATGCGGTGATGTTCCGCTGTTAAGAGTAGAAACATTATTGAAATTCAGAGAATTCCACGAAAAGTCCGGCTGCTCCGCGACCGTAATGACCACTGAGTTCGATGACCCGTTCGGCTATGGAAGGATCGTCAAGGACCCGGAAGGCAATATCATTAAGATCGTTGAGGAAAAAGACGCGGAAAAGGATGAAAAAAAGATAAAGGAAATTAATTCCGGAGTTTATATAATCGACAAGAATGAACTTTTCGGATCTTTAAAAAACATTTCTTCAGACAATGCGGGTAAAGAATACTATCTGACCGATGTGATAGGGATAATGAAAGGCAGAGGTAAAAAAGTAGGAACCTATAAGATAAGCGACAATACGGAAATACAGGGAATTAATACTTTAGAACAACTTAGTATAGCTGAAGGTATAATGAACTCCAGAAATAAATAATATATAAGGAGTCTTACATGAAATACCTTACAATATCGCTTCTCGTTTCATTCATGACGCTTTCCGGTCAGTTCAGGAATACGGAGTATTCGGATCCGAGAACAAGACTGCTGACACCTTCATCCTCAGGGTCAATATTCAACATGTCGGACATTTCAGTTTCCCACACTTTCTCAATGAACTATGTGAACAGCGGAACGGGTTCGTTCATGCAGAATGAATATGTTGCCGGGATAAACTACAGGATCAGCAACCCTCTTACACTTCATTTGAATATGGGCATGTCTTACACTCCCTATACATCATTCAACATCTCAGAAGAGGACAGGACGGACATTTATCTCAAATCAGCTACTCTCGACTACAGACCCAACGATAAATTCAGAATGATAATCGATTTTAGGAATTTCAGACCCGGAGATATGTATTACAATGACCCTTTTAGTCCCTATAATGTGCTGAAAGGGGACGAGTAGGCTTATGGCAAGGATAAAAACCAAGAGAAAAGACACAGCTGAACCTCAAACAAGGGAATCATCGTTCTCTTATTATATCATTATATTCCTGCTTCTGATCCAGACAATGTTTCTTTTTTACAGGAATTTCGATTTTATTAAAGATAAGCTCGCCAAGGATCCCAATTCAATTTACGAACAGGATATGCAGAAATATATAAATAAAAATGATGCGGATCTGGAAAATGTAGACCCGTCTATGATAAGAGTCAGCATCCTGAACGGCTGCGGGGAGCCGGGTCTTGCCGCACAATGGAAAGCTAAGCTCAGAGATATGAAATACGATGTAAGAGAGACCGGGAACGCTTCTAACATACACAATAACACTACTATTCTTTCCAGAGTCGAGGACATGAAATACGCACGACACCTTGCGCGAAATCTCAGGATAAAAGATGAAAATGTCCTGATGCAGATTAACAGAGATCTGGTTGACATCGATGTTACGCTTATAGTCGGATCCGATCACAAAAACATCGGGAACTGACATGGGACGATCTCAAAAATTCACACAATTAAGACAAGAACATCCTGTTTTTATATACGACAGTTTCTCGTTTAAAGTTAAAAGCGGAGATATTACTGTTACCTATAAATTTATTCAGTCCGATGATATAATTTTTGAGCCTTCGATAACATTCAGGAACTGTGCGGCCGAAGCCTTCGACACCTCACTTGTCAACACAGCTTTTTTCAATATCGGAATGATAGAGTTGACAAGCTATTATAAAGCCTGCTGCTCACCCCGTATAATCGTAAGGGCAGGTGCTCTTGACAAAGAACAGATATCATTCTGGAAAAAGCTGATCTACCGCGGTCTTGGAGAATTTCTTTTCAGAAATAATATAGAAACAACTGAAGATGACTTGTTCGAAATAATTCCGGCATCTGACTACAATTACGAGCCTGTAAATCTGGAACTCTATGAAGGGGTGATCATTCCTGTCGGCGGAGGAAAAGATTCCGTTGTTACGCTTGAACTTCTTAAAGAAATGAACTGCAGACCCCTAATACTCAATCCCAGAGAAGCTTCGGTTCAGAGTGCAAAAATATCAGGTTATGAGGATTATATAAGGATTGAAAGATCGATCGATCCGGTTCTTTTAAAACTAAACGAAAAGGAATTTTTGAACGGTCACACACCATTTTCCGCTCTTCTGGCATTCGTATCCGCAGCCGCCTCGATTATCTATGACCGCAGATACATTGCTCTTTCTAACGAAAGCAGCGCGAATGAGGGAAACACCTTTTTTTCGGGAATAGATATAAACCATCAGTACTCAAAATCGTTTGAAGCTGAAGAAGCACTACATTCATACATCATGAAATACATATCGCCGTCAACATATTATTTCAGTTTCTTAAGACCTCTGAACGAACTTACGATATCCCGTCTCTTTTCAAACTTCAAAAACCACTTTCCTTCATTCAGGAGCTGTAATGCGGGAAGCAAAGAAAATAAATGGTGCCTGAAATGCCCAAAATGCCTTTTCACATACATAATGCTGTCGCCTTTTGTTTCCGACGAAGATCTCGCAGATATTTTCGGGAAAAACTTACTTGACGATAAGGAACTTGAGCCTGTTTTTTTTGAACTTTGCGGATTAAAGGGTATCAAACCGTTCGAATGCGTGGGCACCGAAAGAGAGGTAAGAGCGGCTCTTTCAAAAAAAACGGATATCTCTGGAAAAAGTGATCTGCCTTTCCTGTTGAAGATCTTCAATGAAAAGGAAAAAGACATGCTTTCAACATACCGCAGTGATTTTCAAAAACTTCTCAAAGAGTATTCGGATAAGAATTTACTGCCTGGAAATTTCAATATGATCTTGGAAAAGAATATATGAAGCCGATCGAAAAATTGATGAAATATTTCTCAAAAAAAAGTGTTCTGATACTCGGATTCGGCACAGAAGGTCAGTCTTCTCTGGATTTCATATCGAAAAATTTTCCCGATACAAGAGTTACCGTTTACGATAAAAATCTGACGAGGCTGGGCAAAAATGTCCGTTTTATCACCGGAAGTATCGATAATATTAAAGATAAATTCGACCTGATACTAAAAAGCCCCGGAATACCTTTGAAAGATGATTTCGTATCCAGATATAAGAATATCATTTCTTCACAGACAGATCTGTTCCTGAGAGAATTTCACCTTCAGACCATTGGTATTACAGGCACAAAAGGCAAAAGCACTACTGCCTCTCTTCTTCACTCTATCCTGATATCCTGCGGTAAAAGATCCATTCTGGCCGGCAATATCGGCGTTCCTGTGTTCGACATAATAGACTCTATCGACGATACGAGTATAATCGTACTCGAACTGTCTTCTCATCAGCTTCAGTTCATAAAGCAGGCCCCTCACATTTCAGCTATCCTGAATGTTTATCCTGAACACCTGGATTTTTACAAGAACTTTATTGAATACAGGTCCGCAAAAATGAACATTGTGAAGATGCAGAACGAGGACGATCACATCATTTTCCCGATAAAGGAATTCACAGGACTGGAAAGGAGATCGGTAAGCGAGCCTTTCGAAATAATAATAGACGGCGATGATATTCTTATATATTACAGCAGGAAAACGATAGTTCTGAACCAGAAATGCATCGAGCTTAAAGGCAATCACAACCTCTATAATATCGGCACTGCGCTGATCGCCGCTGACCTGGCCGGATGCGACACTGGCTCTGCCGTGCTGGCGGCCGGAGAGTTCAAAGGTCTTGAACACAGGCTGGAATATTTCGGGAACTATAAAGAGATCGATTTTTACAATGATTCAATATCCACTATACCCCAGGCTTCAGTAGCGGCTATCAAAGCTTTTGACAACAGGATAGGCTCGCTGATACTTGGAGGCCATTTTCGTGGAGAAGAAATTTCATGGCGCATCCTGACCGATGAAATTAAAAAAAGCCGCATAGACAACATCTTCTTCCTTCCCGAGACGGGGATCATGATGTATAATGACATGCTGTCCGCGGGATTCGAAGAAACAGAGAAAGACGGATACAAAGAAATTCTTTGGAACGGAAATACGGTTCGATGTTTTTTCTGTTCCGATTTCAATACGATAACCCCGCTGATATTCAGGTACACCCCGGAAGGTTCAGTGTGCATGCTATCTCCCGCATCATCAAGCTACAACATGTTCAAAAATTTCGAAGAGAGAGGAAGAGAGTTTAAAGAAAATATAATGAAATACGGAGGAAATAATGCTTAAGTATGATCATATAAGACTGAGTCTTGAAAAGCAGTTCGGAGCAGAGATAAACAGGATAATCCAGGGCGATATTGTCCTTAAGCTCCTGATCAGCGCAAGAATAATGAATTCCGATGACAGCTATTCGAAAGCCATGGACAGTTATAACTTTAAAATTACGAAAGAGATGACTCCTAAGCTGTATGATCTCTGCATGGAAGTCAAAGATACACTTCAGTTTTCTGACAAAATTGATTTCTTTATTGTCAACTCGCCTGAAATGAACGCTTTTGCGATACCGAGCAATTACAAGGAAAACCCCCACAGAATAGCATTGAATTCAACGATGATCGACAGAATGGATGAAGATGAGCTCAGATTCGTTATAGGGCACGAGATAGGTCATCTTGTGACAAAAACTTATAAGCTCAGTCAGATGATGAGGTTCCTTTTTCAGGAAAAAGAACCTAATCTTCTTCTTAAACAGAAATTCATGTTCTGGGAGAAGCTTTGCGAACTTTCTTCGGACAGATTCGGACTTCTGGCAAATAAAAATATCGAAAAATCTATTTCCAGTTTTTTTAAGCTTATATCCGGACTTCCCAAAAATGTTATCGATTTTGACCTTGAGGCTTTTATCAAACAAAATGAAGAATACCTGAAACAGCATGTAAATGAAATGTCTGCGCAGAGTATAAGCCACCCGATCCCTTCTTTGAGAGTCGTCGCGCTTCACATTTTCAGCAGATCTAAAGTTTTTAAAGAGACGGTCAGGAAAAAGAAAACAACTCCGGACAAAGCTCTGAAAGAGAAAATGGATGACATTCTCGAGCGATTTTTCTTCATGGGCAACGAAACAGATGTTCACAGAATGAGATTTATTGCTTCTTCCGGGCTCATAATGGCCCAGATAGACAAAAAGATAACGAAAGATGAAATGGACTCAATAATCGATACTCTAGCGAATTTTCTGCTGTTCCCGAAGCAGTTTATAGACGAACTTATAAAAGATAAGAATATAAATGATGTGTTCAACGACGCAATTAATAACCTTCTCGACCCCAAAAAAAATAAGGGCTCGATCGAACAGGAATCAGAAATGATGTTCAATTATCTGATCGGGGTCGCGGTTTCAGACAATAACCTGTCCAAAGAAGAAATCACCTTCCTAAACACTATCGGATCTGAACTTTTCGGATTTACAACGGAAAAAATATCTTATATGATTGCGGTTGTCCTAGCTAATAATTTTCAGCCTCTGGGACTGTGATAACTTTTTTCTGATATAGACCCTGCAGCCCTTATCGACCATATCGAAAAGCTCGATGATGTCGTCGTTGTTCATTCTGACACACCCTATTGAAGCTTTTGTCCCTATTGATCCTTCATCACCTGTACCGTGAATGTATATATATCTGTCTAAAGTATTTGAATTCCTTTTCTGAAGTCCTTTCAGCCTGAGTATTCTTGAAGTTATCATATCTTTGCCGCCTTCTTCAAGTTCTGCTATTTCTCCGGTCGGCATCCTGTCTCTGAATATCATTCCTTTAGGCTGACCCGAACCTATTTTTTCGCACACCTCGAATTCACCGAGAGGGGTCTTGCCGCTTCCCTCCCTGTACCCTTCACCGTATTTCGAGGTCGAAACAGGGAATTCAACATGAAAGTTCCCGTGGACGAATATAAGCCTCTGTTCTTCAGTAATTATCATTATCTTCATCAGTAGCCCACGCTGATCCCTGTACAGATATCGGATATAAGCTCAAACTCCCCTGATATCTCGTCGAAAAGGTCAACCGCTTCTTCTATTAGCCTGCGTTTACCTTTAAGCTCTTTTATCTGCAATTCCAGCTTCTCTTTATCTTTAGCCCCCTCGCTGATCTCGTCTGAAAGTTCATCTATACCGGCATCGATATCTTCAAGTTCCGCGTCGCAGTCTTCATTCATCTCATCGAAAAGTTCGAACATGTCCCCGGCTTTCTTTACTGATATTTCGATGTCCTCCCTGAGCTTTCTAACATCGCTGAGAAGTTTCTTAAGTTTTTCATAATCATTCATTTGCTGTCTCCAGATAATTGTTAATGATATTATTCAATATACTGATCCTGAGTGCATCCTTGTGCTTCTTAAAGTAAGAAGAGCTGTTGTCTTCCATATAGCGTACGATCTTATCCGCCTTTTCAAAATCAGACATATTCACGGCGGCTCTCAGATCGAGCAGGTACGATTCAGGATTCCTGTTCTTTATATTTGATACTGCCCTCGCGGTCTCTCTAAAATATCCGTGGTCGAAGTATATCGCCGCTTTTCTTTCGAGCTCATCATCACTCAGGTCAAAATTGTCCCCGCTGAAATTTTCCGGACGATAAATTATCTCCTGCCTCGATCTGACGGAGAACAGCCATTCATTCCTGAATTTTTCGGTTAAATATCCTTTGTGAATGATCTCTGCGTATTTGAGTATCTCTGCGCCTTTATCGGCTGATCCTGAAACATACATGCACTTTGCCTCATAAATAACCGAACTGTATTCGAACCCGAAATATTCTTTTCCTATATCGTCATTTATTTTTTTCAGGAACATGTAGGATTCTTTAACTTTTCCTGTATGGTAAAGGTCCCTCGCATAAAGGTATGTGAAATATTTAGACTCAGGATGATTTGAGATAAGATTCTGAGAATATTTTATCGACCTTCTGTGATCCTGAAGTATGTCAGCGTAATATTCTATAAGAAATAAATTCGCTTCGGTCTGAGTTATGCAGTCTTTGAAAGCGATCTCGTCGAGATGTCTCAGACCTTTCTGAATATTTCCCTTATATCCCAGTATCGATCTTATCCAGAAACTGTCTTGAAAGTACATACCCAGGGCAATATCGGTTAAAGCTGTCCCGAAATCCGAATCAGGCCTGTTATATTCCACGCTTAATTTCTGAAACAGCTTCCTTGCTTTTTTTACCGGCGAGAACATCGAGTATGAAGGCTCTCCCGAT
>JAQVNT010000180.1 GCA_028702975.1 Candidatus Delongbacteria bacterium | reverse complement strand
TCATAACCTACTATTTCTCCCTACTTTCTACCTTATTTTTTAACAGTGTGTCTAAATATAGTACTGAAATTCACAAATATCAAATAAAAGTTGCTTAGTATTCATACTCCCTGATAAGTGATA
Source organism: Candidatus Delongbacteria bacterium (assembly GCA_028702975.1). GTDB lineage: Bacteria > UBA4055 > UBA4055 > UBA4055 > UBA4055 > UBA4055. The sequence goes on along the minus strand of JAQVNT010000180.1, from coordinate 4,100 downwards.
TTATCTTCTTCATGTCATCAGGCAGGTCGCATTCAAAACTCATTCTCTTTTTTAGAGCCGGATGATAGAACTCGAGTTTTCTTGCGTGCAGAGCCTGTCTCGGCAATATCTCAAACATTTCCTTTATCCTGTTTATCTGGTTCTTAGGAAGATTTATGAGCTTAAGATTATCGCCGCCGTAGGTTTTGTCTCCGAAAAGAGGATGCCCCAGATGCTTCATGTGCACTCTTATCTGATGAGTTCTGCCTGTTTCGAGTACAAATTTGACTATCGAGAATTTATTGAACTCCTCGATGGTTTCATAATTCGTGACAGCCCTTTTTCCGTCGAATTTTGACACTACGACTATCCTTCTGTCTTTCTGCCATCTTTTCAGAAATGTTTCGACCCTGCCGGCAGCCGGCTTTATCCTGCCTATGCAGATGCCTATGTATTCCCTCATCGCCGTTTTTTCCGCGAACTGGTCGGAAAGAGGGCTGTGGACAAGGTCGTTCTTGGCAACGACCATAAGGCCTGTAGTATCCTTGTCGAGCCTGTGAATTATTCCGGGTCTGAGATCGCCGTTTATTGAGGACAGCCCGTTCCCGAAATGGAACATGAGGGCGTTCACCAGCGTTCCGTCAACAGCTGAATAGGTGGGATGGACGACGAGGTCGGCCTGCTTGTTTATGACGGCAAGATACTCGTCCTGATATACGAAATCGAGGTCGATGTCTTCAGGCAGGATATCCTTTTTTTCAGCCCTGGGCAGGTTGATGTGTATCTTATCGCCCGATGCCAGAATGTAGTTCGATCTTACGCTCTCTGAATTAACAGAAACATAACCGCTGTCAATGAGCTGCTGTATCTTGTTCCTGCTTACATTCTTAAGGAACGAGAATATGTATTTATCGACCCTCTGTTTAGTTTTGACCAAAGGCACGGTCATTTCGATCTCTTCAAGGTGAGTGTATTTATCAATGTCCGTCATCAGACTCCCGGTCTCTCATTTGTTTTAGGAGTACAAAATATAACAAATAAATCGTTAAATGTGAAATTGTATTTTTTCTTGACTTAAAGTTCTTATCTGACTATATTTCCGGTCTACAGTGAAGCTAATTAAAATAGGAAAAATGAAAGATGAGAAAATTATTATCCGCGTCAGTCATAGTTATGATAGTCGCTGTAATCCTACAGAGCTGTGCACCGGCAAATCCGCACCTGACTGAAGCAAAGATAAGTATGAACAGGGACGACCTACAGAAAGCACAAAAGGAACTTGCCGTGGTTCTTGAAACCCAGCCCGATAATATCGAAGCGAATTACCTTGAAGGTTATATACATTTCAAGCAGGAAGTCTGGAACAAAATGTACGACAGCTTCACAAAAGTAAAACAACTCGATCCTGAATACGAAAAAGCAAACATTGAAAATATGTCTCTAAAAGGTTTTGGAGCTTTAAGAGGTACCGGTATAAACGAAAAATTCAATGCCGGAGTTCAGATACTCAGCGCAGATCCGGAAAAAGCGGAAAAACTTTTCCAGCTGGCATTAAAGGACCTTGATCTGGCCGACAAAATAAAAAATGATGATTTTATAACGAAGTATATAATAGGTATGATACATCTTCAGCTGGGCGACAAAGACAAAGCGGAAGAACTTTTCATAGAATCGTTAAAATACGGAGATTTTTCCGTTGACGGAGGAAACTATGTATCCGCTTATATAAACCTTTCCAACATCTACACCGAAAAAGGCGAGACAGAAAAAGCTTTCGAAATGCTGAATAAGATACTTGAGTTCGATCCTGAGAATCAGGATGCTCTTCTTCAGACCGCAAAATACTACGAATCGAAAGAAGAATACGATAAAGCTCTTCCGATGTATGATAAAATGCTTTCGTCCGATCCCGAGAATGTAGATATTCTTTTCAATCAGGGCATCATGTATAAAAAGATTGGAAAGATCGATGAAGCTATAACCAATTTTGAAAAGATAGTTCAGCTGAAGCCTGAAGACGGCGAGGCTACTTATTTTCTAGGCGAATTTTACGGTCAGAAAGAAGAGTACCAGAAAGCTGTCGACCTGCTCGATCCGAAATTTGAAACACTAAGCCCGGAATGGCAGGATAAAGTTAGAGACACTCTGCAGATCGCTCTTGTTAAGCTCGGAAGGGCGAAAGACGCGCAGAAATACATGAAAAAATAAATTTAAATTCTTCATGGTTATAAAGCAGGCAAATGCCTGCTTTTTTTATTTTAAACTTTATAGAATCTTTGAAGTTAAAGAATTTGTTTGAATGTTTGTAAAAAATGTTTAAATTTAATCAAAAAATCAAAGAGGGAATTATGCAGGACACGGGCGGTAAATTCAAAGAAATAGTGCAGAACGGTAATATTCCTTCTCATATAGCGGTCATTATGGACGGTAACGGAAGATGGGCCAGGAAGCAGGGTATGGAAAGGGTCAGCGGACATTTTGAGGGCGTAAATTCTGCACGCGATACGATTGAAGCCTGTGTGGATCTCGGAGTCAGATATCTTACACTGTATGTTTTTTCAAAAGAGAACTGGAACCGGCCCGAGTTTGAAGTCAACTGCCTTATGTCACTTCTGGTCGAGACAATATACAAAGAGATCAGTTCGCTTATGGAAAAAAATGTGAGAGTATTCCCGATAGGAGAGATCGGTCAGCTTCCCGAGAAAGCCAGAAAATCTTTAGAAGATGTGGTCGGGAAGACTTCGTCGAACACAGGTATGACTCTGATGCTGGCGATCAGTTATTCCGGAAGAGAGGAAATATTGAGAGCGGTCAACATGCTTATAGATTCAGGGAAGAAGTCTGTCTGCGAAGAGGATCTGAGAAGCTGCCTGTATAATCCTGACGCTCCGGACCCTGAGCTGATGATAAGGACGGGCGGAGATATGAGGGTAAGCAATTTTCTGATATGGCAGTGCGCCTATACCGAACTTTATGTTACGCAAAAATTCTGGCCCGAGTTCCGGAAAGAAGATATTTTCGATGCGGTCCTGAATTATCAGTCGAGAGAGAGGAGATTCGGCAAAACTTCTGAACAGATAAAAGGAGACGATCTTGTTTAAGAATCTTATTATTTTCATTCTTACCGCATCAGGAATTATTTTTTCTGCTTCTGAAACGGTTATAAGCAAAGGCGGGCTCGGGATCAGCGACGGGCCGGGTGCGTTTTTCAAAACCGAAGAAGTTGCCATAGACGGATCAATATATAAGAAGCTTGTTCTTCCTGAAGATTATTCCCCGTCAATTGATTTCCCGGCAACTGAAACTTTTGAAAGAATATATACTTTTGCTGTGCCTGACGGGGCAGTACCCTCTTTATCATTTACAAGCTCGGGGATCCGTAATTTCAGTACCTCCGAACTTGTTCCCTCAAGATCGTTCATTCCCGGCCCTGACGGAATGTCTGCCGAAGCATATATATTGCCTGAAGAGCGGACGGATAATGAAAGGGAGCATGCCGAGATCGTGCGTTTCGGTCACTACGACGGAATGGAGCTCTACAGGCTGATCCTGAGGCCGCTGGTAATAAAAGGGAAAACGGCAGAGTTCGCGGGGAGGACAGATGTCAGCATCAAGTTCTCGAAAGAGTTCGGGAGCGAGCCGGCGGATGTGTCGGACATAAAAGGCGGATTTCTGAAAAGCGTGGTCAATGCAGGCTACGCCAAGGCTGAACCCGCGCGGCTGAAAAAAACAAAAGAGCCGTGTTTCTTGGACATCGGGACCGAATGGGTCAGAGTTAAAATAAAAGACGACGGGATATACAGGATATCGGGTGCCGCGCTGAGAAGCCTGGGACTTGATCTGAGCGCCGTAATGTGCTCAAGGATAAAGGTGTATTCGTCTGCGGGAAAGGATTTGGATAATAATCCCGCTGCTTTGCCTTATCACGGCGCACAGGAGATCAGCCGCAGGGTAGTCGACACGAACTCGGACGGCTATTTTGATGACAGCGACTTCATTATTTTCTACGCCGCTTCAGCGCTGACGAGGGACGGTTCCGCACAGAGCTATTATTATAACAAGTATTCCGCACATACATATTACTGGATAGATCCGGGAACAGACAGCCCGGGTAACGGAAA
>JAQVNT010000179.1 GCA_028702975.1 Candidatus Delongbacteria bacterium | reverse complement strand
TATCACTTCGGAGCATCGCTGAAAGATCTTGGCAAGAAGTGGTTTGGTTACTCAAAGATGGAAATTGAGGCTGTCGAAATGCTGTCAAGGATGGGTAAATAAACAAATGTACTGTCCCCAATTTGGGTACAGTTGAAAAATAGGAAAACCTGATACTTTCACCGAAAATAGAAAAGTCGCGAAGCGAGGCGGTTATGTCGGAATATGAGATGGAGAAGTTTGAAGAGAGTCTTAAGGAGAAGATATATTCGATCAGGGGATCTCAGGTGATGCTGGACAGGGACTTAGCGGAGCCGTATGGAGTGGAGACGAGAGTATTAAATCAGGCAGTTAAAAGGAATTTAGACAGGTTTCCTGTAGAATTCTGCTTTATGATGACTAATAGAGAATTTACAGAATGGAGATCACAAATTGTGATGTCCAATAACCTAAAAGTAGGTCTGAGATGGAAACCTTATGTTTTTACTGAGTTGGGTGTAGCTATGCTGGCGGGTGTATTGAAAAGATAAAGTAATGTCGGGAAAAGATGGTGGAATATCTTCGGATATTTTATTAAATTGATAAAGTTAATGACAACTTTTTTAAATAACAGGGGTCTAAGGGTTGAGAAGCAAAGGAAAGTGACGACCGACCCGAGCCTATCATCAGCTGAAAAGAACGGCATGCCGTACCCCGGGAGAAAAGAAAAGGAATGAACGAAAGAACAATGTTAGAGAACGAACTGATAAACAAAGCGGTCAAAGGCGACGGAAAAGCTTTTGAGAAACTGATAAGAAAGTATGACGGACAAATTATGAACCTGCTGCTGAACATACTGAAAGATCCCGATGATGCTTCAGACGCTTATCAGAACACTTTCATCAAGGTTTATAACAGCCTCGGTCAGTTCAAGAAGGGATCCTCCTTCTACACATGGCTCTACCGCATAGCTGTGAACACGGCATATTCTTTTTATAATAAGAGGCCTGTTCACTCCGAATTCGACGAGAACCTGCATTCGGACGAAAAAAACATAAATCCGGCCGCGGAGGACACCGAACTCAGCGATGAGGAAAAGAGCGAGCTGGTGAAGAAGGAGATAGAGAAGCTCTCGGCTCAACAGAAGACAGTTGTCTATCTGAAAAGCTACGAGGGACTCAAATTCAGAGAGATAGCCGATGTGCTGTCTTTAAATGAAGGTACCGTGAAGAAATATTTTCACAGGGCCGTTGAAAATATAAGAAACAGTATTGACCTGTAAAGAGAGGCGCACTATGAATGAAATGAAAGAAAAAATATTCGACATGGTCTTTGACGAGACCGAAGACGCTATCGAGGTCAGAGACACTTTCGAGGCGATCGAAAAAGATCCTGAGCTAAAAAAATATTACCTTATGCTTAAAAAAGAGAAGGAAGCTCTGAACAAAAACGCTTTCGTTCAGGCGCCGGACGATCTTCTCGAAGCCAACAGGGCAAGACTTTCAGCCTCCATATCAGAAATGACAGGCGGAGCAGATAAAAAAATAATTTTTTCAGAGACCTTAAATATATACGGAAAGAAGTTCCTGCAGTACGCCGCAGTGATCCTTCTTACATTCTACGCCACGATGTTCCACTTCAACAGGGAAAGGACAGTAACGGCTGTTTCTGAAGGGAATACGGTCCCTCTGAACGGAAGTTATCAGACGGTCTCCAGCGACGGGGGAACGGTTTTCGGCGGAATAGATATGAGCAAATATAAAGTAGAGAATTTAAATATTGAAGAATCGGGCAGTGAGCTCGTTATTAATTTCGATGTCAGCACAAATAAAGTTATCAGAGGCGCAAAGAACGATCCGGCAATTATGAACACTTTGAAATATCTGGTCGAACACGAGAACAATTCAGGCGTGAAGTATAAGACAATGAAGGCTATGGATATTTCCGAGAACGGTGACTATACCGCTACCCTTTTAAAAGTAATGACGAACGACAAAGATCCTATCATCAGAAGAAAAGCAATGAAGATGATCGAGGACAGGTCGCATGACGAGGCGGTAAGAGAGGCTTTGTACAAGGTTGTGCTGAACGACAGCGACCAGACCAACAGGGTCGAAGCTCTGGGAATACTCGAAACTACAGGAAGCGAATATGCGGGAAAGGCTTTAAGGACCGTGTCTGCTCAAAGCAGCGATTATTTCAGGTTCAAAGCCGAAGAATTAGATCTGAACGAAAAAAAAGGACAATAAAATGAATATAAAAATGATGATGACCGCTCTGCTTACCCTATGCCTGACGGCAGGCTTGTCAGGAGCAGTAAGTTTTTCTGATCTTACAGGTGACGGGATCAGGAAGATCGAAGTAGGGGATGAAAATATCAGGCAGATAACCTGCAGAGGCGAAAATATCAATACAAATATTGTAGGCACAGCGAACAAGAACATCGAACTCTATTTTACCAAAGGTCCCATGACAGAAGACCAGCTGAGAAAAGCGGTGCTTGAACCCGGACAAGGATCGGATTCCGGAGAAATGCTTACCGTGGAAAAGAAAGAGCTGAAGATAGAGCTGAAGAAAAAGAACAAGGACCATAAATATCTGACACTGTTCACGCCTAAGGACATGTCGATAATCGTTACCTTTGAGAACGGCGATCTGAGCGTAAAGAACATTAAAGGCGAACTTCTGCTCGACGGCAAGAGCATGGATACCGATATAAACGGTGTTTCGGGAGTAATAAACTACAGGAACAAATCCGGCGATCTAAAAGTCAGCGATTTTGAGGGAGTGATGGACATTAAAACATTTTCTGGAGACATCGATCTGGAAAAAATAACCGGCTCGCTGACAGTGGAGAATACTTCCGGCGACTTTGACCTTAAGAAATTCGACGGAAAGTTCAAGGGTTCGTTCCAGGTAGGAGACATAGAGATCACATCTTCAAAATTTACGGATGCAGGGATAGAAAACCAGAGCGGAGATGTAAGCCTTACTGACGTGAGCGGGGACAGGCTCGATATAAAATCCTCATTAGGCGGCATAGAGATAAAAAGAGCGGAATTCGACATGATAGGGGCCGAGCTCTCCGCGGGAGAACTAGAACTTACGGATGTTAAGTCGGACATCGACTTCGAACTTAACTTGGGAGATATCAGCCTGAATGATTTTGTTCTGCTAGGGAAAGAAAATTCAGATATTTCGGTAAATTTCGGCGAGATCGAGCTGGGATTCAAGGACCCCTCGCTCTACGATTTTCTGAGATCGGTCAAGGACGAGAAGATAGATTATAAACCGGGGATGGAGATAGATGACGACGTCAGGATCTGCGGAAAAAATAAAAAATGCCTGAGGATCGACACTAATCTGGGCAGCATAACGGTAAAATAGCCATAACGGAGATAAAAAATGAAGAATATAATGATGATAACACTTTTAATTACCGGGATACTTGCCGCGGAAACTGTATCAAAATTCAAGGATTTCACCCTTGCTGAAAACGATACTCTGAAAGCGGATGTGAAAGTATATAACGGTGATGCTGAGATCAAAGGTTTGCTCGACGGCAGCCTGGATGTCTATTCAGGCGATGTTAAGATAGCAGAAACCGGAAATGTTACCGGAGAAGTAAAAGCTTACGCAGGCAAGGTTTACAGATCGGAAAAAGTGGATGACGAAGCGAGCTATTTCGTTGTCGATGAGCTTAAGAGCCTGATATTGGGAAAAGAATACGGAAAAAATTCTGTTACGCTGGAAATGGGCGTTAAAGGTCCCGAGAGGTCGCTTACTATAAAAAACGACGATCAGAAGGGTTTTTTCTTCCACAATTCGATAATAAGAAAAGATTTTCTGTCGTATTCCAAAGTGGAGGGATTGTATCTGGGACTGAATGCCGAGTTTGAACTTCTCAACTCAAAATACGCCGACTTTAAAATGAACGCTTCGGGAGGCTATGCTTTCAGAATGGAGGAATGGGAATACTATTTCGATCAGAAACTTTCTCTGTTCGACGATAAGCTCATACTTGGCGGAGCTGAATACAAAAGCGTGGCTTCGGAAGATCAGAGAAAGCTGCCTTCAGCAATGAACTCGGCTTCGGCCTTCTTTCTGCACCAGGATTTTTACAACTACTACATGACCGAGGGATTCGGACTTTTCGCGGGATCGCTCTATAAACTTGAACAGGGAGATGACAGGCACGAATTCGGGATCAGGGCGGGAGTTTACTCGGAAAGCATAGACTCGCTAAGGAACAGGACGCAGTGGGCACTTTT
>JAQVNT010000178.1 GCA_028702975.1 Candidatus Delongbacteria bacterium | reverse complement strand
TCTGCTCTTCATTTTCATAGATGTTCTCGACTGTCTGAGTGTCGGAATCTCCTCCGAGCGTACAGACGCCCAAACTCTGCGTTTCGCCTCTTGTAAAAAGTGCCGAGCCGTGAACTCTGGGCAGTATGTCGAGTTCGCAGGTGATCTGCCTGATCTGATCGGGCTTTCTGCCGTCGATCCTGACCTGATTTTTAATTATATTCTTTCTTACGATATCTTTTTCAAGATCGTGCATGACAGTAACGAAATGTTTTTCGTCTTCCGGAAATTCGTCCTCAAGCGCGTCAACTACATCCGCATAAAGAAGTCTTCTCGCTTCATTCCTGTCTTCTTTTATCTTGATCTTTGTGAATTCATGCGTTTTGCTCTCTGACAAAGATGTAACTTTAGCTACGAGTTCTTTTGATATCTCGGGAACTTTGTACTCAAATTTAGCCTTTCCGAATTCCTTTACTATCTCAGCCTGAAAATCACAGATCTCATCAATTATGTTCTGGCCGAACTGAACAGCCTGAAGCAGATCATCTTCGCTGACTTCTTTCGATTCGCCCTCTACCATTGAAATAAATCCCTTACCGCCGCTTATTACAAGTTCGATATCGCATTCTTTCATCTGCTTCACCGTCGGATTGGCGATAAATTCGCCGTTAAGTCTGCCGACCCTTACCGCAGAAACAGGCTCGGAAAAGGGTATGTCGGAGAGGTTTACGGCAAGAGATGTTCCGATAATACCGAAAACATCCATTGCGATCTCACCGTCTGAGGAAAGAACACTGCACATTATCTGAACTTCATTGTTAAAGCCTTCAGGGAACAAAGGCCTTATCGGTCTGTCGATGATCCTTGCGCTTAAGATCTCGTTATTCGAAGGCCTCGATTCTCTTTTTATAAATCCGCCGGGGAATTTACCGGCCGCATACATTTTTTCTTTGTACTCTACAGTCATCGGGAAGAAATCAAATCCCACTGCTGGTGTTTTCTGAGCGCAGATCGTAACGAGCAGCATGTTGTCGCCGTATTTTACGACAGCTGCGCCGTTAGCCTGTCTTGCCATTTTTCCGGATTCAAGGACAAGTTCCTTTCCTCCTACCATCATCTTTTTTGAAAAAAACATCGTTTCTCCTGTTTATGTTATTTATTCATTTCATTCATATAATCTTTTGCGTATCTCACATAGCTTTCCGCGTGGTGAGCGAATTTCTCCTCAGTTTCGGCAGGAAGCTGTTTTATCACTTTTGCAGGCACTCCCGCGATGAGAGAAAAATCCGGAAAGCTCTTGTGCTCCAGCACGACCGATCCCGCGGCCACGATGCTGCATCTGCCTATCTTCGCGTCGTCAAGCACGGTCGCGCCCATGCCGATAAGCGTGTTATCGCCTATCCTGCACCCGTGGAGTGTCACGCTGTGGCCGACTATCACGTTATTGCCTATCACGAGAGGATAGCCTTTCGTCTGGTGCAGGCAACAGTTATCCTGTATGTTCGAGTTCTCGCCTATTACCACATCATCCTCGTCGGCGCGCACGGTTGCGTTGAACCAGACGCTCGAGTTCTTTCCGATCTTCACTCTGCCTACGATATCGGCGGACGGAGCCACGAAAACGCTTTCGTCTATTTCGGGTTTAAATCCTTTGTATTCATATATCATACATTCCTCCCTTCTACCAGCCTTCATCTTCGGCTTCGACATTGACGGTAATGTCAACCGCGGATCCGGTTTCAAGTTCATTTCCCGCAGAAACAGACTGACCGATCACTCTGTCGAACCCTTTATCGATATCGGTTATTCTGTGTGTCACTCCAAGGACCAGCCCCGCTTCCTTCAGCTTTTTCTCCGCGGCGCCCGGAGTCGAGTAATAAAGATCCGGTACTTTGCAGTAAACAGGCTCGACTTCGACCGGTTTGGGTTCCTTTAGGTCTTTAATAAAATTCTTTATCCTGTTCTCGTCACCGTTCTTGTTCCCGGCCAGTCTCAGATATTGTTCAAGGTCCTTTATGCATAATTCGCTGCTTCCGATCTTGTGGTATGCGAAAGCCCGGTTGAAATAAGTCTGTTCAAGTTCGGGGTCAAGAAAGAGCACCTTGTTGAAATGCGCGATAGCTCCCGTAAAATCTCTCCTCTCGTAGCTTAAGACGGCCTTATTATTATAAGCCATAGCAAGTCCGGGATCGAGCTCAAGCGCTTTATCGAAATTGCTCTCCGCATTCGCAAAATCATCCATAAAATAATAAACCAGACCTCTGTTGTTGTATATCTGGGCTATCTTAGGGTCGAGCTGGATCGCCTTTCCGTAGTGGACCAGGGCGTCAATGTATTTTCCGGCTTCCTGCGATTTGAATCCCTTGTCGAACCAGTCCGCGGCCTCCAATGACCTTGCTATGTCACGGCTTTTTTCAGCCTTACCGGTTTTCTTTATCCTCAGGTCGGATATTTCCTTTGTCAATTTGTCGTTAAGCTTTTTCTGTTCCTCGAGCATCTTTCTCAGCTGGGCGTCATCAGGAACTCTGTTCAGCCTCTCTTCCAGAAATTTAGTGTCGATCTTCGCTTCTATCACCACTTCAACAGCAAAAGTGCCTTCGACCAGTTTGTTCACAGCAGATACGATCTCGGTTTTCAGTATTCCTGCAGTATAAGTTTCGATCTCGTCCTTTGTGACCATGTGGTCTTTTAACACCATTCGGGACTCAAGGTAGGTGCCCGCCTTTTCCAGAGCGTTCCTTTTTGCGTCATTGACCGCGAATTTTTTGGCGTCGTCAACAGTAATGCCGGAGCCCATGAAGGATATTCCCGTACATTTCATGGTAACGACCCTGTCTTTAAAAACAATATCCTGCGTCAACGCCAACGACAGGCAGGTAAGAATTGCGAGTAATAAATATTTCATCATAGAACATACCCCAGTTCGTACATTTTCTGTGAGAAAAGCGGGACGGGAAATCCCATAACCGAAAAGAAACAGCCGTCGATCTTTTTAATGAACTTTGAGCCGTAGCCCTGAATGCCGTATGCTCCCGCCTTGTCGAAAGGTTCGTGAGTGTCGAGATATGCGTATATCTGTTCGTCAGTCATTCGGAAGAACTCCACCTTCGTTTCGGTAAATTCTTTTACTACGGTGTTCTTATAGGCATCCGAAACATAGAGCGAAGTGAATACGCTGTGAATATTTCCGCTTAAAGTCCTCAGCATTTCGAATGCATGGTCCCTGTCGTCGGGTTTATTCAAAATCTGACCGTTTATCACAACGATCGTGTCCGAGGCTATTATCAGCCTTTCGTGGAACATTAGCGCCTTTACGGCTTCGCCTTTCTGTTCGGCCAGGTCGATAACTATTTCTCCGAAACTCTCAGCCCCTCTGTGAACCTCCTCTATCTCTGCAGGTTTTACGGAGAATTTGAGCCCGATATTCTCAAGAAGTTCTTTTCTTCTGGGCGACTTTGAGGCTAAAATTATGTTCCTTTCGTTAATGTGCATAAATTCCTAATATTCGATCTTTCTTCCGTCAGGCGCAGTGATGATGACCCTGTTGCTTTCAGTACTGTCGGGATTTTTATCTACGAATCCTATCACTTTCGAGTCTATATTGAACGATCCGGCGACCGACATTACCTCTTCAGCATATCTTTCAGGCAGGATAACTTCCATGCGCGAACCCATATTGAAGACCTGATACATTTCGGGGTAGTCTGTTCCGGAGGATGATCTTATAAGCTCGAAGAGAGCAGGTATGTCCATCATTGAATCCTTGACGTAAACGACGCCTCTGCCGAAGCTTCTGCATTTGACCTGTCCGCCGCCTGAATTGTGAACTATGCCGTGGATGTTCTTTCTTCCGATCTCGTCGAAGACCTTTTTCAGCACCGGCGCGTAAGTTCTGGTGGGCGAGAGGACGGCCTGTCCAACGGTCAGTCCGCCGTGCCCGAAATCGTCCGTCAGGTTATATTTCCCGCAGTAAACATAGTCGGCGGGGGTCTTGTCCGCAAATGACTCGGGATATTTGTCCATATATATCTTTGTGAACACATCGTGCCTTGCGGAGGTCAGTCCGTTCGAGCCCATCCCGGCATTATAATGCTTCTCGTAAGTCGCCTGTCCGTAGCTCTCGAGTGCTACTATCACATCCTCGGGCGCGATGTTCGAGTTGTCGATCACATCAGCCCGCCTCATCCTGACCGCTATGGTGGAATCGGCGATGACGGTCTTGACCAGATCGCCCACATCGGCGGTTTCGCCGCCGCAGGAACGGATG
>JAQVNT010000177.1 GCA_028702975.1 Candidatus Delongbacteria bacterium | reverse complement strand
TTTTCGGCAATGTCCGCCGCTGAAATGCCCGGATCTTCTTTTACAGATCTGATCAGGTACTCTGCTGCAGCCTCTCTCCCCCATTCGCCGTCCCCCGTGCCCAGTCCCGACTGCGCGATGCCGTCGGTGAAAGCGAAAAGCCTGTCGTTGAGCTTTGGAGAAAATACCGCCGTAAATATCGTTTTACCCTTATGATCGCCCGAAGTAAGTTCGATCGTGTTCCATTTTATTTCCTTTTCGCTTCCTTCACTTATGAGCACAGGCAGAGGCGCGTCGTAAACGATCATGCTCAGTTTCCCGTCGCTCTTTAGGTCGAGTATGGTGAAAGTGGAGTAGCTTATCTTCCTTTCGCTGCATTTGGGCAGGATGTTCATAATAAGTTCCGAGGCTTTGTCTATGTCCTTCTTAGCTTCGGTGAAATTAAGCGCCATCGAGGCCGTGAGAGACGCGAGCACATTCGCCTTTATCCCGCTGCCCATTCCGTCAGAAAGAACAATTATCTTCCGATCCTCTTCTTTGATGTATTTTTTGGCTATCACATCCCCGAACGAATTCTGACCGTGCTTCGCTTTCTGAAAATAACCTGTATCTGTAAAAAAATCATTCATCTTCAGAGAAAAGTTTAATTACCGAACTTAACACATTTTCCGTTTTCGACGCGTTCTCACCCAAAAGATACGCTATCTTCTGAACTGTCTCAAGGTTTTCTTTTATGACCTGCGCCGCCCTCTCTTTAACCTCGGAGTTCCTCACCGATGGAAGAGTAAGGTCTGATAAAATAGCTCCCGCGGCTTTGTTCTTGTCTATGGAGAAAAGAGTGACCTTGAGCTTTTTGCCGTTATTCAAAACATCCTTTGAAAAAGTCCCGTCCTCGTTCTGCATGACCGAAGAGAACAGCTCGCAGCTTTCGAACATCGTGCGCAGATCGGCGCCCTTCAATCCTCCCGAAGTGCCGTAGAGTTCATTTATCTCGCTGCCCATCAGTTCCGCGAAGGCCTGATTGCAGTCAACTATCTTTAAATCGCCGTCAGTTATAACGAACGCGGTCGGGTTCTTCTTTAACAGCGAGACTGAAAGTTCCGCCGTATTTCTGGCCGTCTCTATCTGTTTTCTCGTCTCGATCCTTGAAGTGATGTCGAATATCACGCTGACGAAACCCGCCGGCTCTCCCGATCTGTCCGTGAATATCCCCTTATGAAGCTCGATGTTTAAGATCCTGCCTTCCGGGTCTTTTATAACGGTCTCGACTATCCTGCTCGTTCTTGTTTTCAGCAGGCTGGCGTTAACAGTTTCATTCAGAGCATCGTAATCTTTGTTGTTCGAATATTCTTCAAGTTTCTTACCTTTGATGTCGATCCTTTTGACGCCTGACACTTCCTCATAAGCCCTGTTGCAGCCGATAGCTTTACCGTCGATGTCCTCATACAGGATCGGGGCGGGGACCGCGTCAAGTATCTCCTGATTAAGAAAAAGGCTTTCGCGAAGCTCTTTTTCCTTTTTCTTTAACTTTTCTATGATCTTCTTTGACAGAACGACGCACTGTGAAGGCCTCGCTTTCCCGTCAAGCATGGCAGAAGCGAACTCCCGGCATGTGGCGTAGCCGCAGCCCCCGCAGTCGATCTCTTCCTCTTTTGAGAATATCTCGACATAGGTCAGAGCCTGTTCTATCTGCTTATCGGTATATTTGTTTTTCTTTTCCATAATACTCATTCCGCCAGTATTTTTTCGACCAGTGAAGACAGTTTGTCAAGATCGACAGGCTTCTGAATGACCGACCTTACATTCGGGATTTCGAGGTCGAACAGTTCTGCGCCCGCGCTTGCTATGGATGAAGTGATAATGACAGGCGTCATGTTCTTTTCATCCAGAAGCTGCTGCGCAAAGACGAATCCCTCGTCGGGCTGCTCCATCATCACATCGAGTATAAGAAGGTCAGGAACGAACTGAGCCATTACTTTTCTGGCCGCCGTCGTATTGTAAGCCGTCATGACCTCAAAACCTTTGCTTCTGAAGAAAGCCCCGTAAGCTGTGGTAATATCGGTGTCGTCGTCTATTATAAGTATCTTTCCGCCCATTTTTCACCTCGTGTATTTTTCGACTGTCCTTACCAGATCGTCAATATCGACCGGTTTCTGGAGAATGCTCTTTATGTTAAGCTGTGTAATGTCCATTATACTGGCGGTGGCTTTTGCTATCGATGACGAGAGAATGACGGGAATGTCCAGCTTTTTCTCTCTGAGTTCGCTGAGGAACAAAAATCCCGAATCGGGCTGTTCCATCATTATGTCGAGCAGAATGATATCAGGTTTTTCCTTTTCCGCGGTCTTTAAACCTTCCTCGGCGGTAAGCGATGAAATGACGACATAGCCCATTTTTGCAAAAACCGCTCTGTAAGCAGCCGTTATGTCGCGGTCGTCGTCAACTATAAGCAGTTTTTTCTTTGTTTTCCCGCCGTACTTCTTTTCCGAAAGCCGCTTCGCAAAATACGAAGCCCTTTCAAGTGACGAGGTCATATCGATCTCTTCAAGGTAGGTGTTTTCGGGAAGATTTAACGGAGTGCTTGTGTAGTTTATGACCGAATTTATGCCTGATCTGACCATTATATCCGCTATCTCCTTTGCGCTTTTTCCCGATGAGGAGATTATGCCTATCTGTATTCCCTCTTTTCTGATCACGCTTTCCAGCTCGTCCGAATGGTGGCAGAGTATCCCGTTATATTTTTTTCCCACAACTGCGGGATCCACATCGAAAAGAGCCGTGATCTTAAGCTTGTCGCTTTTATCCGAGAAAAATTTTATCAGTGCCTTGCCAAGATTTCCCAAGCCTACCAGGCATATCTTAAATCCGTCTTCCGTATCTATGATCTCGGTAATGCTGCTTAACACTCCTTTTGTCTCGTAGCCTTTTCTGTTGTTGCCGGAGTAACCGATATACATTAAGTCTCTTCTGACCTGAACTGAAGTGACATGCGCCATCTCTGCAAGATCATGGGAATAAAAGAACTCTGTGCCTTCCGAGAGTTTGATCTTCAGAAGTCTTCTGTACAGGCAGAGTCTTTCTATTGTTCTTCCGCTGATCAGTTCCATTTTATATTTCCGTTTTTAAAAAGACCGAAAAAATTGAGCCTTTGCCCTTTTCGGATTTCACTTTAACATCGCCGCCGTACAGCCCCGCTATCTTCCTGACCGTTGAAAGCCCGATCCCGCTTCCGGATATGCCTGCCGTCTCCTCAGTCTTTATCCTTGAGAATTCCTTGAACAGTTTTCCGATATCATTTTCAGATATGCCGATGCCTGTGTCAGATACGGAGACCGTGACGCTTCCCTCGCTGCCTGCGGTGCTGATGTTCACTTCGCCGCCGTCTCTGTTGTATTTCACTGCGTTCGATATCAGATTTGACGCAATGATCGAAATTTCCGTGCGGTCGGCTTTCATTTTTATACCGGCGGGCTCAAATTTAACGGTTATGTTCTTCTTCTTAATGTCTTCTGTCAAATTATCCAGAGTCTCGTTTATCACTTCGTCGATGCTGACTTCGCCGAGCTCTCTTTTCTTTTCGCCCGATTCGATCCTGGTCAGGTCTAAAAGGTCAAAGATCAGCTTTTCCATGTCCTTTATCCTTATCTGAGACCTCTTTATAAATTCATCGTAGGCTGAAATGTCGGGTCCCGATATTTTCTTCTCCATCAGCTTCAGATAATTGCTGACGGCGGCTATAGGCGATTTCAATTCATGAGAGAGAACTGAAATGAACTGGAACCTGATCTTCTTTTTCTCTTCGAGAAGTTTTTTGGCCGTCGAGCTCAGTATCTGATGTTTGACAGCTTTAAAAACTGAATCTTTAAGCTCCTGAGGCGTAAATGGCTTGGTCACGAAATCGTATGCGCCGTTCTTTGTGGCGTTAATGGCCGTCTCGATCGAAGCGAAAGCTGTTATCATGATCGTTATAACCTGATGTTCTTCGTCGTGAAGTATTTTTAAAAGGTCGGTGCCGTTCATTCCGGGAAGCTGATTGTCTAAAAGCAGTACTCCGTAATCCTTCGATCTCAGCATTTCCAGCCCCTCTTCAGCCGAGCCTGCCGAATCTATTTCAAAACCGTAATCGTCTTCTATATAACTCAGACTTACCGTAAAATTCCTCAGAGCCCTCTTTACCGATTCTCTGATGCCTTCTTCGTCATCTATAACAAGTATTTTCATTTTCTCCATCGATCCCCTCCGTTTATGTCCTTGGAAGAACAATTACAAATCTT
>JAQVNT010000176.1 GCA_028702975.1 Candidatus Delongbacteria bacterium | reverse complement strand
CTTCGTTCTTTATGCCTGTAATTATAGATATTTCTTCGCTAATTTTTCTGCCCGGATCTATAAGATGAGAGAATTGAGAGAAAATCTCACCGTCTTTATATTTGATTGCGGCGATCTCGATCACCTTATCGTTCTGAGGATCAGTTCCCGTAGTCTCCACATCGAAAACCACAAATTGGCTGAGTTTGAGTGCTTTTAACTTTTCTTTCATAGCAATTTATATAAAACAAAAAGAGGAACAAGCGTCCTCTTCCTGTCATATAATTTTAAACCTGTCATTATTTCTGTACATACCTTACATCAAGATTTTTTACCGCCAGAACCTCGTCCAGCCTTCTTACCGGCGTTGTCGTCGGGGCGTTCTTAAGAATATCCGGATCAGTTTTGGCCTCTTCGGCGATCTGTTTCATGACCGAGATAAATCTGTCGAGAGTATCCTTACTTTCGGTCTCAGTAGGCTCTATCATCATTGCTTCATGTACCAGTAGTGGGAAGTATATTGTGGGTGCGTGAATTCCGAAGTCGAGAAGTCTTTTGGCAATATCTAAGGTTTTTATGCCGAACTTACCCAGATTCTCGCCTGAAAAGACTACTTCATGCATGCAGTTCTGCTTGTAAGGAAGATCGAACGTATCCTCAAGCATCTTTTTCACATAGTTCGCGTTTATTATAGCGTTCTCGGAAACATTGTGAAGTCCGTCGGAACCTAAGATCTTCATGTAAACATAAGCCCTGACGATGACTAGAAAATTGCCGTAGAACGAATGAACTTTTCCTATGCTTTCAGGCTTATCGTAGTCGAGATAATATTTCCCGTCCTTTTCGGCTACATCAGGCACAGGGAGAAATTTTTCAAGTTCTTCCACAACTCCGATCGGTCCTGACCCCGGACCTCCGCCGCCGTGCGGCGTCGAGAATGTCTTGTGCAGGTTATAGTGCATAACATCAAATCCCAGATCGGCCGGCCTTACGATACCGAGCAGAGCATTGAAATTAGCGCCGTCCATGTAGAGAAGTCCGCCTTTAGAATGCACGATCTCCGCGATCTTTTTTACATTCTGCTCGAACAGTCCGATCGTATTAGGGTTCGTTATCATGAACGCGGCAGTATCTTCATCAAATTTCGCTTCAAGATCGTCAATATCGACCAGTCCTTTAGAATTTGATTTCAGTTCGACTACATCGTATCCGGCCATGACTATCGAAGCAGGATTAGTTCCGTGAGCAGTATCGGGAATGATTATCTTCTTTCTCGGGTTCCCTTTCGATTCATGATAAGCTCTTATCACTTTAAGGCCTGTCCACTCGCCATGCGCACCGGCTACAGGCTGCAGCGATACTTTACTGAACCCTGAGATCTTGCACAGCATATCTGCGAGGTCGTGATATATCTTAAGAACACCCTGTATGGTTTCCTCAGGCTGATAAGGATGTATCTGAGTAAAACCGTCAAGAGCCGCCATATACTCGTTTATTTTGGGATTGTATTTCATGGTACAGCTTCCCAGCGGGTAAAATCCTTTATCCACATGATGGTTCAGGGTTGACATATTCACATAATGTCTTACTATCTCAGGCTCGCTGACCTCCGCCAGTCCGATCTTTTCCTTTCTGAGATATTTTTCGTCAAGATCGATCTTTGAACAGTCCTCCCAACACGGCATAGTAAAAGATCTTTTCCCTTCCCGGGAAATTTCAAAAATCAGTTTCTCAGCCATATATAACTCCGTTTTTTTATTATTAATAAGGCAGTTGGAAAATAAATAAGTTATAAGTAAAAAACAATCTTAATTTTATAATTTTTAACGCTAATAATCAGGTGATTGCTCAGGTTTGTCTATTCCATATTTTAATTTAAGACTGTCCGTGTATATTTTCAACTCGGTATCTTCACTGAATTTGGCTGAAGTTATTTTTTCAAACACATTTTCGAACTCTATCCCCTCTCCCGTCTTACTGATGTCAAGCCTTCCTATGTATTCAGCGTTGCTGCCGTGGCTGAGATAAAGTCTGTCGCCAAATCTGATCATTTCATTTTTTGTATTTGTGTTCGAGATCATTATATCAATAGCTTTAACTCTGTTGAATATATTTTTTTCCAGCGAACTCTCGAGGTTAGATACAACTATAAAAATATCGGCTTCTTTTTTAACAGACTCTGCGAGGTCATTTATTTCTTCAACCGACATTTCTGAAATTTCCGAGCCTGAAACATACTTTGAGTATGACGGGTCGGTTACAGATGTCACAACTACATTTAAGCCCTTGTTGCCGAGAATTTTATAAGCGGGTACATCGTTGATATTGACTGATGCGGTCAGGTTCCTGTCTAGTTTTCCGTAAAATCCGGTTTCGTTCCTACCTGCGGCAATATAGTCATATCCGAGATCATCAATAATATCGATAATTATCCTGTTCTGCCTGTCTCCGTAATTATATGAAAAAATATTCCCGGTACAAATATATCGGCTGTTTGCTAATTGGCTTATACTGTCTCTGAAAAATGTAAAATGGTTAAGTATATTTCCTTCCGGTTCCTTTGGACAATTACAGCCTTCAATTATGCCATTATAATTCCCGGTATAGAATAAAGTCACATTTTTAGACGATGAGCATCCTGAGACCAGAATGATAAATGAAAGAAGCAGGATCAACCTGCTTCTTCCGTAATGACAATTATTGCTTATTTTATTAATCGAAAAGCTCATCTTCGTCAAGAACAACCTCTCCGTCGATCATGATGTAAGGCGTTATCTCTATTATGAGATTGGTAGTTTTCTTTGTCTTAACCTGATGCTGGAAGATATAACCGAGGAAAGGGATATCTCCGAGAAGAGGAAGTTTATTCACAGTGAAAGTTTCGTCTTCAAGCAACATACCGCCGATCCTTATAGTCTGTCCGTCACGAACCCTTACTGTTGTATCTGCTTTTCTTGTTTTGACCCATGGTATCTCTGAGTTCGGTCCAACCCATCCGAAAATAGATGAAACTTCTGCTTCAAGTCTGACAGTTATGTCATTCTCTTCATTGATAATAGGTTTAACTTTAAGTTTCACGCCTATCTCTTCTTTCTGAACGGATTGAGTAGTTGTTCCTTGAGATACTGTAGAAATTGTGTAAGGGACAATATCGCCTATGTGTACAAAAGCTTCTTTATTGTTCAAAGTGGCAATCTCAGGTTCTGCCAGTACAAGAGCGTCATTATCTCTGTTGGCGAAATCAAGACTCAGAATATACTCCTGTCCGATAACCCTGTGCCAAACAGTGTTCAGCCCGCTTGTCGTTTCATGAAATGGAGCATTATCCATAAGAGAAACATCATCAGAATAGTTACCACCGAGATTTCTTACGGGAAAAGCTGTGTTATCATATGTAAAACCCCAGCCGTTAGTTTCATCATAGTCCCATGTTCCCCAATCCTGATAAGCTCCTTCTCTCAAAGTGGTCGTGTAGTTGTTGATCTTTTCCCACTCGATCCCATATCGTGCCGAAACATCGTTCCCGATCTCTTTTATTCTTGCTTTGAATAAAACCTGCTGAAGGGGTCTGTCGATCCTGACAAGCACTTTCTCGATCTCTTTTGCTACTTTCGGACTTGCCTGATATATAAGTCTGTTGCCGAGATCATCTACCTGAACCATTTTAGAGATATCTGCCAACATGGCTTTTGCTGTTTTTGCATCGGCATACTGAAGGTCGAAAACTGATGTTGTAAGGCCGATCTCTCTGTCGATCTTTTTCTGTGTTGCAACAAGAATTGAATTATCAATTATCTGATAGCTCAGATCCGTTGCTCTGACCACCAGGTCCAGCGCATCTTTGATAGGAATATCATTTAGTGTCATGGTAAGTTTCTTGCCCATCGTTTCTTCACTTTGTACGAGATTCACCCCCGCTCTTTCAGCCAAAGCATCGAGAACCTGCGAAACAGACAGGTCAATAGCAGTCAGGGAAATCGGAGTCTTGAAGTTGTCCGATGTAGTGTCAAAGAGAAGCTGTGAGCCGAAAACAAGACCCATACAGACCGTCATGATCAAAACCATAATTCTTTTCATTTATACACCCTCCTTAGTAATTTTCGATTCATATTTCCAATTATCGCATTCCATTATCTGCCCGGCCTCGGTATCCTTCTGCCCGGCACATCGCCTCCCTGCTGAGTATCCTGTGTTTCCTGCCCTGAAGTCGCTTCCATAAGATTCCTCGCAAAATAATCACCGTTCGCCCCCGGAAGGAATCTTACAACTCTATTTTTATCTTCGGTATCAACATAAACGGAGCGTTC
>JAQVNT010000175.1 GCA_028702975.1 Candidatus Delongbacteria bacterium | reverse complement strand
GGACTCAAAGATAAAGCTGCGGAACTGCTTAAGATTCTCTCCGATGATTCTTTACAAAATCCTCCGAAGTATGAAAAGCTCGTAGGTGATCTTTCTAGTGCATTTTCAAGAAGAATAAACATTCAGCATCGGCTTGTTTACCAGATTTGTGAAAAAGAAAAGACCGTAAAAATCATCAGAATGTGGACTCATTATGAGTAGGATGATGACAAAAGAACTCAAAACGCACTATATCGGCCACGACGGAGCTTACAGGTACCGGAAAGCAAAAGGCGAACCCGGCTGGGCTTCCGAAGAAGACAATTTGAAGTTCGAAAAGGTGATCGAAGACAGCCTGAAGACAGCTTGCGTTCCAAAGGGCGGTAAAGTTCTTGAGCTTGGATGCGGTGCCGGTGATATGAGTTTGGTTTTGGTCGCAAAAGGCTATGAAGCATACGGGATTGATATTTCACCGACTGCTATAGAATGGGCAAAAGAAAAAGCGTCAGAAAGGAATTTGAAAGCTGACTTCAGGGTCGGCAGCGTGCTGGACCTTTGCGATTTCCCTGACAATCACTTCGATTATATTCTGGACGGTCACTGCCTGCACTGCATAATAGGCAAAGACAGAGAAAAGTTTCTTTCTGAAGCATTTCGTGTTCTTAAACCGGGCGGAATTTTCTTCTCCGAAACGATGTGCGGTGAAATAAGAGACCCGGAAGTTCTTAAATTGTTCGATCCTGAATCAAGATGCATGATAAGAGATGGTGTCGCAGGCAGATACATTGGATTACCTGAAGATATAGTTGAAGAGTTGAAAAGTGCCGGATTCAATTTGATCAGTTACGAAGTCAGTCCGGATCCTGACGCACAGGATGATCTGAGAATAATTGCTACAAAAAATAATTTAAGGAGATTAACATGAAGTTAAATAATCTTATATTATCAGTATTGCTGCTGGCTGTTGTGATCGCCGGTCATGCCTGCACAGGGATCTTAAAATCAGACGGAAAAAACATTCTCTTCGGCAACAATGAGGACTGGAAGAACCCTAATACAGTTATCACCTATGTACCTGCGGAAGATAATTTGTACGGATGGATCTACTTCGGATTCGATGACGGATGGCCTCAGGGCGGAATGAACGACAAAGGTCTCGCCTATGACGGCTTTGCGACAGCTTCCAAACCTGTAAAAAACTCCCTTGACAAAGAATTCTTTCAGGGTAATATTATAGAGTATGCCATGAGAACCTGCGCTACAGTAGAAGAAGTCGAACAGCTTGCTTCAAAGTACAATCTTGCGTTCCTTGAGAGAGCTATGCTCATGTTCGCTGATGCGAACGGGAATTCTATTATTATCGAAGGAGATGAGATCGTAAAAAAGAAGGGTGATTATCAGATATGCACTAATTTCTATCAGTCCGAGTATCAATACGGAGACAATATCCCGTGCAGCAGATACAAAATCGCAGATAAAATACTTAAGGATTGTGATGTCAATGTGGATAATTTCATAAAGGTACTGGCTGCTGTACATCAGGAAGGCGATTGGGGCGGAACACAGTACTCAAATATTTGCGATCTGAAGAACGGGCTTATCTATCTCTATCATTATCACAATTACGAGGATGTTTTATTGATCGATCTGAAAAAGGAACTCGCCAAAGGTAAAAGAACTGAGAAACTGCCTGAACTGTTCCCGCAAAAATACGCTTTTGAGACTCATCTGAATAAGTACAACAGCTCGCCGCATATCGCGCTTGAAAAGAATATCGGTGAACACGGAATAGAAAGCGCCGTTAGGGATTTCAACACATGGAAAAAAGCCAGAGTAAAAAAATATGATGTTGATGTCAATGAAGAAGCGATGAATCTTCTTGGCTATAAATATCTGGCTGACGGTAAGTTCAAAGAAGCTGTTGAAGTACTTAAACTCAATGTTGAGGAATTTCCGGAAAGCTGGAACTGCTATGACAGTCTCGCTGAAGCATATATGGAATCCGGGGAGAAGGAACTTGCGATCAGGAATTATGAAAAATCTATTGAAATGAACCCGAATAACGAGAACGGAAAAAAGATGCTTCAGGAACTTAAGAAATGAACTGTACAGGTGAATTATTGTATAACCTGTTTAATATTTTCAAAATAGTTGTTTATATACTGGAGAAGCTGAATGCGGTTTATCAAATCAGGTTTATTTATGAGAAATATTCTTGTTGCAGTCATTATTTTGTTTTTATCGGACCTGCAAGCTCAAAAGAAATGGACGGTATTAGGATACTTTGACGGAGATCAATTTATCGGGGATTGCGGAGTTTCTACCACGATTTCCTATTTAACAGAACTTGATTCCATTGAAAATATTGATATCGTTATTCAGGCAGACAGATACGAAGATAACTATTATGGCACATGGAGCGATACCCGTAGGTTTAAGATAGAGAACATGACTTACTCTGATGATGATTTCAATGAAGTTTGCGTAGACAGTACCCTAGGTGAGCTCAATATGGGTTCTATGGAAACATTGAGGGATTTTCTTATTTGGGGTGTAAACACATATCCTTCTGAAAGGTATATCCTGATTCTTAAAAATCATGGAGGAGGATGGAAAAGAGGAATCTGTGTTGATGAGACGGACGGAGACGTACTGAGTATAAAAGATATAAAAACTGCTTTAGATGATCTGCTTGACAGTACCGGTGTGAAGATAGATATTCTTGCCTTCGACGCATGCCTGATGGGAATGGTGGAAACGGCTTATGAACTCAAAGATAATATCCTTACTTCTTTCATATTCTCACAGGATTTCGGATATACACCTCAGTTATTCTATACCGAGAAAATTGTCACCGCGCTGGATGCGTATCCGGATATTTCATCGGTCGGGGCAGCAAAATTGTTCGTCGATAATCCGGCTCAGGCAATAACGATATCTGCCGTAAATGTTTCCGGTCTTTCTGAATTGAAACAAAGCATTTCCGATTTTGTAGATTCGTTTATAATATCACCTGACTGGAACGAAGTGCAGACAGCTTTTGATAATTCTTCCGTTTTCGGTTCCCGTGATTCGTTTATGGACATGAAGATGTTTTTCAACAGCCTTGCTGGTTCCGGAATAGAAAATGCTGGTATCGTTACTTCGAATTTAGATGCTGTTATAATTGAGAACTATTTTCGGTATAAAGAAACTACAGGATTAAATATTTTCTTTAATCACTTTTTTGACGGTGATATTATAGCTTATAATGATATTTATTCCGCTTTTGCCGAGGAATCGCGATGGAATCAGTTTCTGAAGCAATATAGTAATTCACAAGCCGCTTTTGAGCAATATCTATGGGATCCCTTGGAGAATCTTCGCGGATACTGGACTGTTATTGATAATAACTACGACTTCAGTTCGTGGCAGTACAGGGATTGGGAAGTTTATATAGATTCCAGAGATAAATCATGTGATGATTATTTAGTATCTCCAAAAATAAATATTAAAACTAAGAGCATTCTTAAATTCAAGGCTAAAAGTACGAACGCTGATAGATTTATCATAAAAATATCTGTAACAGGAAATGATGCTTCGGAAGATTTCAGCGAAATATTATTAGACGAAACTTATCCTAATGTAGATTGGACGGAATATTCTGTTGAGTTAAACACTTACTTGGGTCAGGATATATATTTAGCATTTCAAAGCGTTTCTAGCAGTGGCTCTGAGCTGGTATTAAAAGATATAGAGATATCTCCTGTGAACGTTATACCAGATGATAATGTTGTTTCGACAAATATTCTTTTTCAAAATTATCCCAATCCGTTCAATCCTTCAACTACAATCCGATATACGCTGGATTCAAGACAGAGTGTTCAAATATCCGTTTTTAATATCTCCGGTGAAAAAGTCGCTGAACTTGTAAATGAGACAAAAGAAGCTGGTGAGCACTATATTGTTTTCGATGCGAAAAATCTGCCTTCTGGAGAATATTTTTATAAGTTAGGAACTGATTATAATTCGGTTGTAAAGCGGATGTTATTATTAAAATAGTGAAACAGAAATGACAAAAGAAATCAAAACGCACTATATCGGCCACAAGGGAGCAAATAAATGAAGAATATGATCGCCACTATTGTAATTTTAACGGTTTCGTTACTTATTGCGCAGGACGGGCCGTATCTGCTTTACTATCACTCGCCAGATTCGGTAATTAGCATAAGCACGGATCTGAACGGAACTGTTACTGCCGATACGCTGGAGACTCCTGAAGCAGTGCGTGTTCAGATACCGGGAAAGAGCGAATTTTTCGAAGCCCCCGTACGAACGGTTTCGGTTGAAAAACAGTGGAA
>JAQVNT010000174.1 GCA_028702975.1 Candidatus Delongbacteria bacterium | reverse complement strand
ATAAAAAAGCCCCGTAAATTTTCGGGGCTTTTTTATATTTTTTTATAGAAATTCTCCTGAAAATATATTAATATTTATCAAAGATAAATTCAGGATCAGGTTGAAGATTTCCCCGGACATAATATCGGTTTTAAACTCAAAGGATATTTTTATTAATTCTCATGACGCTTTTATCATTTCAGATTCGGAAAGGATCATGCGGTTCGTAAACAGATCCGCTCTGAAAATGTTCGGATATTCAGAAGAAGAACTTATCGGAAAAAGCATTCTTTCTCTTATGCCGGAAGATAGAACCGCAAATTACAGCAGTCAGATGAATGATGTTCTTTCGGGAAAGATCGTCTCAAACATTGGCAGCGGAGAAGACCTGAGAGGTAAAAAAAAGAATGGTGAAGATTTTTCGATAGAACTTACTTATGTGTGCTCAAAGTCCGGAACGGAAAACTATTTTATCTCTCAGATTAGGGATATTTCCGAAAGAAAGTCCAGAGAGAAAGAATTAAAGATGATCTCGAACACGCTTAAGGTTATTACTGAAAGCAACAGACTTCTGATAAGATCTGAAGATGAAAGATCTTACCTTCAGGGCATTTGTGATATAATCACAGCTTCAGGGGGTTACTCGAAGTCACTTATCCTTCTGGTCGAAAAGAAGGATGATGATATTATTCTTATCCCGGCTGCATTTTCAGGTTATGAACCTGATTCTGATATAAAAACACCCTTCCTTTTTTCTGTTCTTAAAGGCAGCGGAAGCCCCACAAGATTAGCTATCGAAGAACAAAGAACCTATACATGCAGGAATATCAAAGCTCGCGGCCTGTGGAAATACTGGAAGGACGATCCTGATGAAATGGAATTTGATTCTACGGTTTCAGTGCCTATGATGGTTAAAGATCAAGTTATCGGATTACTTAGAGTGTACTCTTATGATCCTTTTGCGTTTGATGATCAAGAGGTCAGGCTCTTTGAAGAACTTGCCGAAGATATCTCTCACGGAATTACCGTACTGCGTGAAAGAAAAGAACTCAAAACCACGACCGTAGCGCTTAATGTGCTTACTGAAGCGAACAGGATATTAACCGGCGCGCAAAATGAACATCACTATTTAAACGATATCTGTAAGATAATTACTGAAACCGGCAAGTTCGTACGCGCGGTCATACATACCGTAGAGAACATTGAAAATGACGACAAGCTGATAAGAGTAGGCGGATCAATTGGTTTTGACGATGACAGCGGATTTAAACTTGAGACTCACAAACTCTCAATGATTAAGAACTGGAAAAGTCCTACCGTGTTGGCCTTGAGAGAGAAAAAAGTCAATATTTGTGAAAACATCTCTGCAAGAGGCCTGTGGAAATACTGGGTCGATAAACCCGAGAAAATGGAATTCGAATCAACTGTTGCCGTTCCAGTAGTTTATAACGATGATGTAATCGCTCTGATCAGAATTTACTCTGAGGACCCGTTCTATTTCAAAGAGCAGAAGTTAAAACTTTTAGATGAACTGTCAAAAGATATTGCCCACGGTCTTAATTATCTGAGAACCAAAGCTCAAAATGCTGATTCAGAGAATAAGTACAGAACACTATTTGAGAACAGCAGCGACGGAGTATATCTGGCAGATGCAGAAACAGGAAAAATATTCGATGTCAATAACAAAGCAACTGATATTATAGGATTACCTGCAGAACGAATAATCGGTTTAAAATACAGTGAAATACACCCGCCGGGAGCCGGAAATGCTTGTGAAAATGTAATTGAGAACCTGCTGTCCGATAAATGTAATTCATCCTGTGAAGCCTTTATAAGATCACTGAGCGCTTCAGGTAAAGCTGTACCTGTCCAGATAAGTGCAAATTTCTTTTATTTGAACGGAAGAAAAGTCATTCAGAGTATTTTCCGCGACATCACTCAGATAAAAGCGCAGGAAGATAAAATCCGCAATATACAGAAAATGGAAGCTTTGGGCACATTATCCGGCGGAATTGCACATGATATTAACAATATACTTTCTCCTATAATCGGATTTACACAGATCGCCCTTATTGAATCCGATAACAAAGAAAAGCAGATCAACTGCCTTAATGAAGTACTGACAGCAGCCGGACGGGCTAAAGAACTGATTTCTCAAATTTTAACATTCTGCAGGAAAAGTGAAACAGATAAAAAACCTGTAAGGATACACAGCATTATTAAAGAAGTACTGAAATTAATATCTTCTTCTGCACCTGACAATGTAACGCTCGAAGCAGTAATAGACGATAACTGCGGGCACATTATGTGCGACCCGATTCAGATATATCAGGTACTGATCAATTTGTGCACTAACGCTTTTTACGCAATGAAAGAAACTGGTGGTGTGCTCAAAGTCTGCCTGGTCAGGAAAGGATCTCCTGAGATTAAGATCGAAAAAAACGAGTTCGTACCTTTTGATGATTATATTTGCCTGATAGTTTCAGATACGGGATTGGGTATGACTAAAACTATTCTGAACAGAATATTCGAACCGTACTTTACTACAAAACCCAAAGGAGAAGGAACGGGTCTGGGACTTTCTGTTGTTTCGGGTATAGTCAGAGAGCACGGGGGTGAAATATATACCCGGACATACCCCAATGAAGGAACATACTTTAAGATCTCTTTTCCTCTTGCAGTAATTGAACCGGACAAGAAACCCGACAGGTTAAAAAAAGACGGTATCTCGAAAAGACTTCGGATACTCGTCGTCGATGACGAACCTCAGATAACTTTCATGCTAAAATATATGCTGGAAGAATTAGGGTACATCGCTATAGACTTCAATGATCCAAAAAAAGCTTTTGAGGCATTTATATCCGAACCTTATAGATTCGATATGCTCATCACAGACCAGGCGATGCCCGGAATTGAAGGTACTGAACTTTCTGAGAGATTTCTTGCGGTTAGACCCGATTTCCCTATCATCCTGAATACCGGTTACAGTCCTGTTATTTCTAAAAAAGAAGCTCTTAAGTTGGGGATACGGGAATTTATGATGAAACCTATAACTATCTCAGACCTTTCGATAATGATGGAAAGAGCAATGAAAAATAAAGAATAACTGATATTTAATTTAAGGAACAAAAAATGAACGAAAAGATCAGAAAAACGATCCTTGAGAACATCTCGGGATCGGTAGGGAAAAAAGCCGAATATGTTGATGTGAGGCTGGTGACAGAGGATTATTCGGAATCTGTTGTTCTCTACGACGGAAATCTTGAGGACAATGATACGACATTCGAGAACGGCATAGGGGTGAGAACTCTTTACAATGGAGCTTGGGGATTTGCCGCAACGAGCGACCTGTCAAAGATCAGAGAATGCTTCGAACTCTCCTTCCAAAACGCAAAAACAGCTTCGGAACTGGTTAATATCGCTATAACCATGGGCAAAAAACAGAAAGGATTCAAGGCAAGTTACGAATCACCCGCAAAGAAAGATCCCTTCAAAGTCAGCCTGAAAGAAAAGATCGAATTTTTGAAAGAAATTGATGCGAACCTGAAAGAGGACTGGATATTCAAGAGGTACATTTCAGCAACATTCCAGAAAAAGAACCAGTACTTCTTTAACAGCGAAGGTACTGAGATCGACAGAAAACTGACGGATGTGTTCGCAACAATGATGGTGATGGGATTGGATAATGAAGGCCAGATGCAGAGAAGGAGCCACGAGCTGTTCACCAAAGGCGACGGTACAAGAGGCTGGGAATTACTTGTAGACCCGAAGTTTTTCACTTCGCATACCGGAAGGATAAAAGAAGAGCTGGCGGAGCTGCTCAAAGCTGAATCACTGAAATACGGAAAAAGATCTGTGATCCTTTTACCCGGACAGGGCTGGCTTCAGGTTCATGAGACAATAGGGCATCCGCTCGAGCTTGACAGAATACTTGGATATGAACTTTCTTATGCAGGAGGATCTTTTGTGAACCTTGATTCGTTCGGCAAACTTAAGTACGGTTCGGATAAACTCAATGTGAGCGCTTACGGAGGATTCCCGAACTCGCCCGGCTCATTCGGTTTTGATGATGACGGAAGCCCTGAAAGGGACTATCTGATGATAGACAAAGGTCTTTTAGTCAACTGTCTGACATCAAGAGCTATGATAAATGAAGCGAACGAGAGAGCAGGAAGAAAGATATTCAAAGAGAGCGGCGGAGCTTCGAGATCGACCGCTTTCTACAGAGCTCCGATCGACAGAATGACTAATGTGAACATTCTGCCCGGAAATGACGGCAAACTTAAGGACATCATAGCTTCAACGGAAAACGGCATCGTAGTTGACAACCCGACATCGTGGTCGA